>JBBWZK010000144.1:0-32773 GCA_039648975.1 Blastocatellia bacterium | reverse complement strand
GTCATAGCTGATGCCCATGCGCTGAAGCTGGCTTTTCATCGTGACGATGGCGGCGCGCGTGAACTGTTCGGGGTCTGTGCCGTCTTTGATGGCGGCAGTCTCGGCGGGTTGGCCGAAGGCATCCCAGCCGAATGGGTGCAGCACATTGTAGCCGCGCATGCGCTTGTACCACGAGAGCGCGTCACCTATGGAGTAGTTGCTGACGTGGCCGATGTGCGCGCGCCCTGAGGTGTAGGCGAGCATTTCCAGGCAATAGAACTCGGGGCGCTCCGTGTCTTCGTGGACTTCAAAGGTCTTTTGATCAGCCCAGCGCTGTTGCCATTTTTGTTCGATCTCTTGCGGAAAATATTTCTCTTTCATCATTCGTATCCGTCCAAACTTCTGCGTTTGTGAAAAGCTGCTTGAATAAATGGTGTGAGTGACAAACGAACGGCAGCCCCTCTAGCGGAGGGGCAATCTAAGTCTGAGGAAGTCAGTCTTCAGTTTTGCCATCTGGGAAACGTTCATAGTTTTATAATAAAACCGCATCATCGATCAGGGCAACCGCAAATTGATATGCGACTGCTGTTTGCAATTCGATGCCATTTGAATTTAGGCAGCCTGACGGTACTCTTGTGTTTGCATAGGAGGAGCAGGATCGAAATCAGACTCGATTTCCGCAATACTCGATACAAATTGTCGCATCTGTTCTACGCTTCCCATTTGAAGCTGATTCAAGTTCTCTTTCGCTATCTCATAGTCAGGCGCAAGTTTCAATGCTTCTTCAAATAACCTCACTGCTTCGTCAACCTCTCCTAAGACAGCAAGCGCAGTAGCATGATTGTTGTACAATGCTGGAAAGATTGCCCCTGCATCTTCCGCCAACTCAAAGAAGAAGACAGCTTTACTAAACTCCTTTTCTTTCAGTCGTGAGTTGCCTAAAAATGAGTAGGCCAGTCCAAGATTGCGCCTCGTATGCTCATTCGGATCAATGCTACAGGCATGTGCCATATACTCCACCGAACGCTCTAACTCGCCTTCTTTTCTTTTGCATATACCAAGCTCTGTGTATGCAGTAACCAAGCTTCGTTTAATAAATGCCTCTGTTTCTGGGGCTGACTCAACTGCAAGCGCACTGTAAAAGAGATCAAGCGCGCCTTTTATGTTTTCATTCCTAGCCTGTTGAATACCAAAATTCAGGTAGGCGCGGGCAAGATTGTCCCTAGCAGCCTTGTACTCTGAGTCAAGCCGCAATAGAAAGCGGAAAGCAACGATTGCTCGCAGCCAGTCTTGTGAATTTACATAATACTTGATGGTAAGATTGTGAAGCATAGTTAAATATTCTGGCTTGAGATCAATCGCCATATTGAATTCTTTTTCAGCTTCCACATGGCGGCTGGCATTGAACAAATCTATACCGCGTTTGAATGCCTCTTCTGCTGTTTCATCCGCGCTTCTTATCTGATTAGGCTTTACTGAATAAGCAAACCTCGAAGAAGTTCCTGACTCATCAACAAACTCCAAGTCATAAGCTTCATCAGGATTATCAAACGCTTCAACTACGACACCGATTTCTCCCTTCTTGATGTCGTATTCAGGAAAGTCTTCCAAGATTTCAACCAAATCAAGCTCCTGAGCTTTTCTTGTGTCCAACATAACTCACCTCTTTGCTACCCAAGTCGAGTCAAGACTTGGATAATCAGTTCCCGTTTTGATTATCCAGGTAACAACAACATCTTTTGTACTTCCGTTTGGCCCTGCTAGCGGCATTATAACTCTATACCTGCTCCCATGTTTATCCTCTAATGTCGGTTGCGCTTTGTAATATGGCAGTTCTGCCAAAATGGCGTCTCTCAATAACTCCCAATTGGACTGCTCAAAACCAAGTGCGCTCCTGAAAACGATTGCTTTATGCTTACCTCTTGGATGTGTCAGATCAAGAGAATACTTCACGAGTTTGTTTTGTGGAATTACCGCATTTTGATAATTCGGCAAAGCATTCGAATGTACGCTCCTATTACCATTCGCCATTCAACGTCCTCATCAAGCGCCAAGCTCACGCAAGCGGTTGATGTTCCAGCGGTCGTCGCGCTCGCTGTCAACCGGCGTCTCTAAGATAAAAGGGATGCGGCGAAACTTCAAGGTGTGCGTCAGACGACGAAAGGCTTCTGCACCAATATAGCCTTCGCCAATATGTTGATGTCGATCCACACGCGAGCCGAGCGGCGCTTTCGAGTCGTTGCAGTGAATCAGCCGTATGCGCTCAAACCCGAATGAACGATCAATCAGCCGCATCGTCGCCTTCAATCCCTTCGCAGTCGCAATGTCATAGCCGGCAGCCAACGTGTGCGCCGTGTCTAAACAAACGCCGACCGGCAGGTCATCGAGCATCGCCAGCATATCGGCGATCTGCTCGAAGCGGCAGCCGATGGATGCGCCTTGCCCGGCGGTGTTCTCAAGCAGAATCGTTAAACCATGGCGCTGGCCTGATTGCTGCGCATCCGCTGATGCGCCTTGCATATGCAAATCGCGCGCGGCTATGCGGATGGATTCGACGGCGGTGATGATGCCGACATCGGCAGGCGCGCTGACTGGACTACCCGGATGGACGACCAGATAATCCGCGCCTAGCTGGAGGCCGCGCTCGATCTCTTCACGAAAGGCATGGCGCGATCTTTCTAATAGAAACGGATCTTGTGAGGCGAGGTTGATCAGATAAACCGAGTGAATCGCCAGCGGCCACAAATTCGCCCGCTCTCTGGCTTCACGAAAAGCGCGCACTTCATCACGCTCAAGTTCGCGCGCCATCCAGCCGCGCGGGTTGCGCGCGAAGATTTGCAAGCCGTCGCAGCCTTTAGCGACTGCCGACTCAACGGCTTTCGGCAATCCACCGGCGATTGACGTATGCACTCCGACTCTGAACCTATGCGTTGTCATTTGTTTAATTGGATTGCTGCTGCGGATCTCGTCTTAAAGATAGCCATCGCCTGTATGCCTGTAAAGCGTCGCCCTGTGATAAACTCAAGCGCTATGAACGCCGACCCGGTCAAGCTCGAAATCTTCAAATCGCTTTATTCATCGGTTGCCGAAGAGATGGGCGTCAGTTTACGCCGCTCGGCCTTTTCGCCAAACATCAAAGAGCGGCGCGATTACTCTTGCGCCGTCTTTAACCGCGAAGGCGTGCTCATCGCGCAAGGCGATCACATGCCCGTGCATCTCGGTTCGATGCCGATGTCGGTGCGCGCTGCGTTAGATACATTACAATTGCAGCCGGGCGACATCGCCGTGCTCAACGACCCTTATGCGGGCGGCACGCACCTGCCCGACGTGACGATGGTCGGCGCGGTCTACGGCGATGCGGCGACGCGGCGACGCGGCGACGCGGCGACAGAAAGCAATATTAAACGAAGCGCAATGCATCCCTCACCGCGTCGCCGCGGCGCCGCGTCGCCACGTCCTTTAATCAACGTTGCGAATAGCGCGCACCCAGCAGACATTGGCGGCGCGACGCCCGGCTCGATGGGCCGCGCTGATGAAATCTATCAAGAGGGCTTGCGCATTCCGCCGGTCAAATTAATGATCGGCGGACAGATCAATCAGGACGTGATGCGTTTGATTGCGGCGAACGTGCGACTTCCCGAAGAGCGTGAAGGCGATTTGACGGCGCAACTCGGCGCGATTCGCACCGGCGAGACGCGACTACTTGAAATCGTCGACCGCTACGGCTTCAAAGAAGCCGACGATTATGCGCGGCATTTGATCCGTTACACCGCCAAGTTGATGCGCCGCCGAATTCGCAACCTGCCCGACGGCGTTTATGCAGCCGAAGACTTTCTCGACGACGATGGCTTCACAGACGAACCTGTGCGTATTGCGGTGAAAATTACAATCGACGGCGAGCGCGCCACGGTTGACTTCACGGGCAGCGCGCCGCAGGTTCGTGGCCCCATTAACGCGGTCGAAGCAATCACCGTTTCGGCGGTTTATTACGTTTTCCGCTGCCTGATCCCAGGCGACGTTCCCGCGAGTTGGGGCATCATCGAACCGATCACGGTGATCGCGCCAGCCGGCACCGTCGTCAACGCTCGCCCGCCGTCGCCGGTTGCCGGCGGCAATGTCGAAACCTCGCAGCGCATCGTTGACACGGTGCTGCTGGCGCTTGCCGAGACCGGCGCGGCGATTCCTGCGGCCAGTCAGGGCACTATGAACAACTTGACCATCGGCGGCACAGATCAGCGCACCAATCGCCAATTCGCTTATTACGAAACGGTCGCCGGCGGCATGGGCGCGCGGCCCACGGCGGACGGCCTGGACGGCGTTCACACGCACATGACCAATTCGCTCAACACGCCTGCCGAAGCGATGGAATACGCTTACCCGTTGCGCGTGCGGCGCTACGCGATTCGTCATGGGTCGGGTGGCAGGGGACTGTATCGCGGCGGCGATGGCATCGTCCGCGAGCTTGAATTATTGACCGATGCGCAGGTCACGTTGCTTTCGGATCGGCGCAAGACCCGCCCTTACGGCCTGCACGGCGGCGAAGCCGGCCTTGCCGGTCGCGCTGTCTTAATCAGCGCAGACGGCGCGCACGAGATTGGCAGCAAACAATCGGTTCACGCCAGAACCGGCGACCGCATACGCATCGAAACGCCCGGCGGCGGCGGCTATGGCGCGACGCGGGGACGCGGGGAGTGATCGACGCGGGGACGCGGCGACGCGGCGACGCGGCGATATGGGAAGACAAGCAGTATTCACTGTATATCCCCTCGCCGCGTCCCCGCGTCGCCGTGTCCCCGCGTCGGAGTTGCTTGTCGCCGTTCAACTATCATTGATAACATCTTTGGCAATGGCTGAAGGCATTAAAGACAATCTGGGGCGCGTGCAAGCGACCATCGCGCAAGCGGTGACGCGCGCCGGTCGCTGGCCTGATGAGGTGACGCTCATCGCCGTCTCAAAGACCTTCGACGCGGCGACCGTGCAGCAGGCGGTTGATGCCGGCGCGCGTGAGCTCGGTGAAAATCGCGTGCAGGAAGCGGCAACCAAGGTCGGTGTCGTCAAAGCCGAGGGTTTGCGCTGGCACTTGATCGGCCATCTGCAATCGAATAAAGTGCGCCTCGCCGTCCAAACCTTCGATGTAATTCACACCATAGATAGCGTCGAACTGGCCCAGCGGCTCGACCGCATCAGCGGCGAAGAAAAGCGGCGGCTCGACGTGCTGGTGCAAGTTGATCTTGGCCACGAAGCGGCGAAGACCGGCGCGGATGAAACCGAGCTTCCGGCGATTATCGAAACGCTCGATACGGCGCGGCATCTTTCGCTGAAAGGCTTGATGACGCTGCCGCCGCTGTTTGACGATGCCGAGCAGGCGCGGCCTTTCTTTCGCCGCCTGCGGGAAATTCGCGACCAGTTGAATCAGTATCGCCCGCTTGAGCGGCGACTGGCGGAATTATCTATGGGGATGAGCCATGATTTTCTGGTGGCCATCGAAGAAGGCGCAACGATGGTGCGCGTGGGCACGGCGATTTTCGGGGCGCGAACCAAACTGTAAGCAGGAGTGGATAGAGATTGAATTTAATTGCGCTCGCTCTCAGATGGCTGTCGTTGCTGATCACGACGGCGACGATTATCTTTGCCGCTCTCTTTTTTTTGCGGGTCATCCTGAAATGGATGAACGTCAATCCCTTCGCCAAGATTCCTTATCACCTGACGCGCATCACTGAGCCGATGGTGCGCCCGCTGCGCTCGCAATTCGCCGGGCCGACGCTGCGCTATGATCTCATCCCGCTCTTGATGGGCGTGATGATTCTCGTCACAGGGCTGTTCATCGCCAGCATGCTCGGCCAGCTCAGTTTCATTCTACAGTCGATCAGTCTGATTGTGCGCAGCGGCCTGCTGATCTCGGCGGCGATGCTCGGCGAATTGATCAGACTGGTGGGGCTGCTCTACGTCGTCGCCATCTTTCTCAGGCTCTTTCTGCCCTTCTTCGGCATCGGTTATACGAACCAGTTTTTCCGCTTTCTGTTTCGCGTCACCGAGCCGCTGCTCAAGCCGCTGCGCCGTTTTCTGGTCTTCGGCATGTTCGATTTCTCGCCCATCGTGGCGATGTTCCTGGTGCAGTTGTTGACCGGCTTGATCGCCAACGCCATCGCCGGAATCGGTTAAGCAAGCAGCGTGGTCGAGATTACTGAAAAGGATGGCGCGGTGACTTTCCGCGTGCGCGTGCAGCCGCGCGCCGCGCGCGATGAAGTGGCGGGCGAACACAATGGCGCGATCAAGCTGCGCATCAGCGCGCCGCCGGTCGAGGGCCGTGCCAATGAAGCGTGCCGCCGCTTGATCGCCAAACTCGCCGGCGTCAGCCCGTCAAGGGTTGAGATCATCGCCGGCGAGTCATCGAAGGATAAAGTGATTCGCGTTCACAACGTCAACGCTGAACGCATCCGCACGCGGCTGTTGAGTTGATGCGCAACGCATCTGCATTGCCGACTTTCAAGCCTGTACTTTATACTGCCTGAGAGTTGCGATACCGCAATCAAATTACTTTTTTTATCGAGCAAGGATTTATACTCAACTGTTCTCTGCTCATTCTCCGGCAGATGCTTGCCTGGCGAGTGCTTGCCATTGAAACGGAGGTTAGAATTTAAGTTATGTCAGGACATTCCAAGTGGCATTCGATTAAGCACAAGAAGGGCGCGATTGATGCCAAGCGCGGCAGGGCGTTTTCGCGGCTCATTAAAGAATTGACGGTCGCGGCGCGCGGCGGCGGCGACCCGTCGGGCAATGCGCGCCTGCGCAAGGCGATGGATGACGCCAAGGCATTGAACATGCCCAAAGACACCATGATGAATGCCGTCAAACGCGGCACAGGCGAAATCGCCGGCGCGGCCATCGACGACATCAGCTACGAAGGCTACGGGCCGGGCGGCGTCGCTATCTTCATCCAGGCGCAGACCGACAACCGCACGCGCACGGTCGCCGAAATTCGCCATATGTTCAACAAGAATGGCGGCAACCTCGGCGAAACCGGCTCGGTCGGCTGGATGTTTCAGAAGAAGGGCGCGATCCTGATTGACGGCAATGCCGCCGACGAAGAAAAGCTGATGGAACTGGCGCTCGAAGCCGGCGCTGAAGACGTCAGCGGCGATGAAGAATCATGGGAAGTCGTCACCTCGCCCGAAGATTTCAACAGCGTGCTCGACGCCATCAAAGCAGCCGGCCTTGAGCCGCTGTCGGCGGAAATTGTCATGCGACCGACAAACTCCGTCAGAGTCACCGGCGCGACGGCGCAACAGGTGATCAGGCTCGTTGAAGCGCTGGAAGACCACGACGACGTAGCCTCGGTCGCAGCCAATTTCGATATCCCTGCCGAAGAGATGGAGGCTGCCAGTTGAGCGATGAATCCGGCCATCCAACTGCCGATGCACGCCGTGCCGACGCGATTTTTTCCGGCCCGACTCGCGTGCTCGGTGTTGATCCAGGCTTAGACACAACCGGTTACGGCGTCGTCGAAAGCGATGGCCGCAGCTTCAAGCTCGTCGAATATGCAGGCATTCGCGCACCCGCCCGCTTCGCCTTTGCCGAACGGCTGCTCATCATCACACAGAAGCTCGAAGAAGTCATCGAGCGTTTGCGCCCGCGCGTCTGCGCCGTCGAAGAGACGTTTTATGCCGTCAACGTGAAAAGCGCCTTGAAGCTCGGCCACGTGCGCGGCGCAGTGATCGTCGCCGCCGCGCGCGCCGGTCTGGAAGTCGCCGAATACTCGCCGCTCGAAATCAAATCTGCGCTCGTCGGCTATGGCCGCGCAGAAAAGCAGCAGGTACAGGAGATGGTGCGCCTGCTCCTGGGATTGAAAGAACCGCCCAATCCGCTGGACGCCAGCGATGCGCTCGCCGCCGCCATCTGTCACATCAACACCGCCGCGACACGCCGGCGCATGGGGATGAAAGGCTGAGGGGGAGTGGGGGAGTAAGGGAGTGGGGGAGTAGGGAGTAATGGAATAGATGATAAGCAGATGGAACCTGTGTGCGTCCATCGCTCTTACTCCCTCACTCCCTTACTCCCCCACTTCCCCAAAAGGGCTCTTGAGTCGCATCGCCGGCATGGGTAAAATGGAATTGCCACAGGGTCAGCGACTCGCCCGCGCCGGGGCAGTCGCCATTGCTCGAAGCTCTCGGAATCAGCCAATCACTTGTCGCCCAAGCGTCAGCCGCCGCAGCCGAGCCAGCTTCGCCGCAGGCCCACAGGTCGAGCGCCCATTTTCTCAGGATAAGCAGCAAATCGTATGGAAGACCTCTACGGCATTCTCGGACTCACCAATCGGGCTACTCCCAATGATATCAAATCGGCCTATCGCCGTCTGGCGCGCAAGTTCCATCCCGACGTGTCGCAATCGCCTGATGCGCAGGCGCGCTTCGTCAAGATCAATGAAGCCTATCAAATCTTGAGCGACCCGCAGCGCCGCTGGATGTACGAACAAGGCATGTATGCCGATTCCGAGCGCACCTTTTATGCCTCGCGGCAGGCTGAAGTCATCGCCAAGCAGCGCCCCATGGATCGTTTCGTTGACGAGTGGATATCGCGCGAACGCCAGGAAGCCGATCAGCGCGCCCATGCGGTGATGATCGTCGTACCGCTGTTTCTATCAACCTTTTATGTGATGGCGGCCAAGACGACGCTAATCGGCAGGGTGAATTTTCTTGGGCGCGTTGCCATCATTGCGCTGGCGATTTACGGGCTGGTTTATCTGGTCAAGAATATCGCCATTGTGCTGGCGCGTTATACCTATCACATCCCGCCGCACATGACTTCCGTCTTCCGCGAGGAAGAGACGCCAGCCGACAAATCGATCAGCCGCACGGCAGCGCTCTGTTTTCTGGTTTGCGGTTATGTGGTGTCGCTGGGACTAGGGTATGTCGTCAGCAAGCTGCTGCCAGGCTATGCGAGCTTCCCGACGAGCACGCTGATCGGCGCGTTTCTTTATCCGCCCATTGCCGTGCTGCTGGTTGGCGGCATCCGTCGCATCGCCGGCATCATTGATCGGTTGTAGTCAGGAGTCAGAATAAAAAAGGAAGTCGGCTGTCGCCTCCGCTTCTATTCTAACTTCCGGCCTCTCGTCTACTTCCTTTTCCATTCTGACTTCTGAATCCTGGCTACTTCTTGAAAAGTTTCTTGGCAATCGAGCCAAAGTCTTTTTTCCAGATGCTTGCTTCCGGCGTTTTCTTTGATGACTGGCCGCCGAGTTCTTTGCGGGCGGCGCGGTTGTCAGGATCGAGTTGCAAGGCGGCGCGGAAGAAGGCTTCCGCCTTTTTTGGCAGACCCACCTCTTTATAAAGATTCCCCAGCTTGATGCGAATCTGCGAATTGTAGGGCTCCAATTCGGCAGTGCGCTGTAAATGCTCGTCGGCTTCGCGGCGCGTGCGCGGGTTGCGCAATAGTGCGAGGCCAAGATGGAAATGATAGGCCGATTTACTGGTGTCGAGCTTGACGGCCTCGCGCAGCAGATGCACCGCCGCGTGATATTCCTTACGTTCGTAACGCGCGCGTCCCTGGTTGAAATAATGCTCGGCCACTTGCGTCTGATTTCCATTGGCGTTCTTGGAGGAGTCGCCTCCCTGCATCTCGACAGATGGCACAGGCAGCGGCCCGCTTGGTCGCGGCTGCGATTCGCTCTTCGGTTCAGTCGTGGGCTTATGATGCAGTTCGTCGCTCGGCGCTTTCGCCTCGGCACGCGGTCGCGGCGGCTCACTCTGTACGGGCCGCGGCGCGGGAATGGGTATGGCAACCGGCGGCGCGACGGTCGCCGGTTGCCGCGCCGACTTCGGTTCAAGCGGCGGCTCGGCGATGAAAGCTGGCGGCGGCTTGAGCGGCGTGGTTTGGAAGGCGGCTGCCGGTTTTTTCAAGCGATTGTCGTAGACGGCGCGTTGCGACGCTTCGCTCAAGGTCTGGTAGGCTTGCGTGATCAAGGCAAACAACGCATCGAGTCGCGGCTTGAGTTCGGCATATCCCGGCTGCCGGTGGCGGTCGGGGTGAAACTTCTTGGCAAGCTGATAATAGGACGCCTTGATTTCCGCAGTTGATGCGTTGCGACCGACGCCGAGAATATCGTAAAAGTCGGCCTGCGAAAAAAAGTGCAGCTTGCGCGCCACTTCTTCGCGCAGCCGCTCAGCGGTTTCGTCCGCTTCCGGCATCGCCTCGGCGGTGACATCGCGATCATCGCCGACCAGTTTCAGGAAGCCTGCGGCCACCAGCGACACCACTGCGCGGTGCGCGTCCTCATCCGCAAGGCCGCTCAACATGCCGACATCGCTGACGGCGGTTGGCGTGTCGATGCGCGATAAAATATAGCTCTCAACCGGCAGCAGGATGCCCGAATCGATTTGCGCGCCGTTCGTGCGAGGGCGCATCAGCACGGCATGGGGCGGCGCGATGGCCTCGGCCAGTTGCTGGTTTTTTGACATCCGCCGCGACCCTTCAAGGACGACATCGGCGGCGCTCATGTCGAGCGTGTAATCGTGAGCGGCGCGGATGCGCTCATCGAACTGATAATCTCCCTGCGTCCACTCGAACATCGACAGGATGATCTCCATCACCTGTTGGCGCACGGCCTTGCGCATGGCTTCGGCGCTCATCACGCCCATATCGACGAGTTCGCCGGCCAGACGCGGCACCTTGCCGGTGCGTGCTTTTGCCGCTTCAACCTGTTCCGGCGTGACCAGAGATTGTTGGATGAGCAAGTGGTCGAGTTGTTCGCCGGTGAGATTGCTGATGGCAAACTTCGGCTCGCCGCTCTCGAAGAAGATGGCTTTGATCGTCTTGCCGCGCGTCAACCGCAGCAAGCCGCTCAGTTGCTTTTGCGCGATTTCACGGATGAGATCGGTGACGAGTTTTGTGCCGAGTTGTCCTTGCACCGGAGAACCTGAAGCGATGGACTACGGGGAACAGGTAGCCATGATCATTCTTAATCGGGACATTAACCTAGGGGCATGGCGAGTCCATTTTATGCTGGAAACCAGAGCCGCGCAATAGTATTGAATGCGCCGCCCATTGCAAAGTGCAGCGGGCTATGAATCGAGACGAAGAAGCGGCCCGGTTTAAAGTAGAGTTCGTCTTTCATCTTCGTCGTCTGATGCCGCTGTAGGTTGTCAATTCCATAGGCAGACTCAAACAGTTCGAAGCCGTAATGAGAGCCGGCTGACAGATTTGAAAAGTATGTTAGACTGCTGCCTGTGACCTTCAATGGCTCCGGTCACTTTGCAATCCATCTGGAAGCCATCGGGCGTGGAAAATTCATTTCGCCAGTCCAGCACCTCCGCGCAATAACACCGGCCTGACCCACGGCTAAATCAGGAGCGACCATGAAGATAATCCATCTTGCCCGCCTGGCGTTATTGGTGTTGATGTTTTGCGCGTTAGCCCAGTTTGGTCTGCTTTCCCCAAAGGCTTTTTCGGACACCACAGCAACCTTCGCCGCGAAAGTTGAAAAACAGCCGCAAGCCCCTAACAAAGCTTTGGCTCACGCCGCCGGGCGCGGCAATCCCTGGATCAATCTGCTCGATGGTCAGGCGGTGCCGACTGCTTACACAGGAGCAGAATATGCCAGACAGCAAATCGAACAAAGCCAGGCAAAGCCTGTGGCGCTTGCCGCTGATGATTTTGACGAAGACGGGGTTCCCGACCTGGTTTGTGGATACGCTGGCGCAGGCGGCGGCATCCTGACGCTGCATCGCGGCAATGTGGATGCGATCTATCCTAACGCTCCTGAAGCCAAACAGCGCAAAGCTGCGGGGACCTTTACCGACTCGCCTTTCCTTTCTGCGGCCTTCGTCTTCGAGGTGCCGGAAGCGGTCGATTTTCTTGCAACCGGCGACTTCGATAACGACGGCCACCGGGACATTCTCACAGCAGCGCGTGGAAGCAGCGCGCTATATCTGCTGTCGGGCGATGGGCACGGGAATTTTGCGCCCGCGAAGGTCAAGCCATTGCCCGGCGCGGTGACGGCGCTGGTGAGTGGCGAGATCAATCGCCGGGATGGCTTAGTCGATTTTGTCGTTGGCATAACTGGCGCGCAGGGGCCGCAGGTATTGGTCTTTGAATCACCCGAAGGCGCATGGCGCGGCGCTCATGAAGTTTTTCCCGCGCCCGCCGAAGTCATAGCCCTGGCGCTCGGTCAGTTGGATGATGATTTCGCCAGGGATTTGGCCATTGCGGCTGACCACGAGTTGATGATTGTCCATGGCCGTGATCGACGATTGTCGCTGGACGAGAGCCAACGCGCCGAGGTGCCACCCGCAATCATCCATCAGCAAAGCTTCCCGTTTTCAATAACCGCGATAACCATCGGAGCTTTTACCGGCAACCAGAAAACCGATCTTGCCATACTATGCGCAGACGGCAAAGCGCGAATACTGAATCGCACGGGCACAGTGATCCGGCAAAATGGTCGTGCGTTCAGCGGACAAGCCGCCGGCAAACGGCTCAATCATCAGAGCCGTGCAGAGCGTTGGCAAGTCGCCAGTCAACTCGCTCTGCCGGCATCCTGGCGAGCCAACGACGCGGCTTCTTTGATTCGCGCGCGGGTTTCAGGCCAGCCCGATGATGATCTGGTTGTCATCGATCAATCGAACCGTCAACTGCACATTCTGGTGGATGAACCAACGACTGCGGCCCTATCGAATCGCGCTCATGCATCGCAAGGTTTTCGCCTCGCCGCATCGCTGGACATAGAGGGCGAACCGGTCGCCGCGTTGCCGATGCGCTTGAATGCGGATGCCTTGAGCGACCTTGTGGTATTAAGAGGAAGTCCCAATGGACTGGCGGTGGCGCTGACGGCACCTATGGCCGTCTTCACCGTCAACTCGACAGGCGACGGAGCAGATTGCGATCCGACCGACGGCATCTGTTCGACCGGCACCATTGATCCGCAAACCGGCAGATGCGTTTTAACCGGCCAATGCACCTTGCGCGCCGCCATCCAACAGGCGAATGCCAGCCCAGGCACAGATGCCATTGTATTCAGCGTGTCAGCAATCGCCCCAGCCAGTGCGCTGCCCCTTATTACGGAGTCAATTGTCCTCGACGGTATGACATCTCCGACTGGGCGCGTGCAGTTGAGCGGAGCTGGGTTGAACATTACCGGCGGCAACTGTAACGTCAGAGGTTTCGCAATCAGTCATGCCATCTATGGAATCATCCTGCAAACGAACGGTAATAACATAGTGGAGGGTAACTACATTGGCACTGATATCAGTGGCACCACTGTATTGGGGAACGCCTTCGACGGCGTGAGAATCAGTTCAGCTTCCAACATCATAGGCGGAACGAGTGGCGAAGCACGCAACATCATTTCAGGAAACAATAATAATGGCATCCTGATCAACAACGGGAGCGGCGCAATGGGAAACATCGTCCAAGGCAACTACCTTGGCACTGATGTGACCGGCACTGTGGCATTAGGCAATACGCTTGACGGTGTGTATATTAATGCCTCAAACAATATGGTTGGTGGCGCGACTGCGGCTTCACGCAACATCATATCGGGAAATGCTCAGGGGGGCGCTGGTATCGTTAGTAGCAGTAACAATATTGTTCAGGGTAACTACATCGGCTCGGATGTAACTGGGACACTTGATTTGGGCAATGGCAATGACGGCGTGAGAATGACCAATGCGTCAAACAACACCATAGGCGGTTCAAGTGCCGAAGCGCGCAATATCATTTCAGGAAATGGCAGCGCTGGAGTAGCTAATAGCGGCGCTGGAGTAGCTATGGATTTCATCGCTACCACAGGAAATGTCGTGCAAGGCAACTACATTGGCACCGGCGCGAACGGCATCGCGAGCCTGGGCAACAAGCATTACGGCGTCCTAATCATCAACAGCGCAGCCAATAACCTGGTCAGCGAAAATACCATTGCCTTCAACCCGGCAGGAGTAACTATCCTCTCCGGCACCCGCAATTCGATTCGCTTTAATTCCATCTTCTCGAACAGGAGTCTGGGCATTGATCTCGGCGGCAATGGCGTGACGGTCAATGATGCGGGCGACGCCGATGCGGGGGCGAACGATTTGCAGAACTTCCCGGTCTTCACCGCTCTCTCAAGCGCCGATGGCAGCACGACCATTCGGGGAACCCTTAATAGCAAGGCGAACAGCCCTTTCACCCTGGACTTTTATGCCAACAGCGCTTGCGACCCATCAGGCCTTGGTGAAGGAGAGGCTTTCATCAGCTCATCCACCGTAGCAACCGATGCCAGCGGCAATGCGACTTTCAGCCTTACTTTGCCGGGAGCTCTCAATCCGGGACAGGTGGTTACGGCGACGGCGACCGACGCGGCAGGCAACACCTCGGAATTCTCTCAGTGTAAGGTCGTCACTACCGGACCACAGACCTTCCGCCTCACTGTGCAGCTTGACGGAAACGGAACAGTAAACAGCACGGCGGGGGGCCTCAGTTGTCCAGGCGACTGCTTGGAAGACTATATCAGTGGAACGCCGGTGACTTTGATCCATGTGGTGAGCGGTGATGAAAAGTTCCTCCGGTGGATAGGAGATTGCAGCGGCAGCGGCCCCTGTGGGCTCACGATGACCGCCGATCATTCAGTCATTGCCGTCTTCGATCCCCTCCTGAAGGTGAATGTTCAAGGAAAAGGGCAGGTAATGAGTGAGCCAAATGGCATAGACTGTGGCGTTCTCAACAGCGGTAATGCCGACAAGTGTAAGCATATATTCCCAAGAGATAAACCTGTCATTCTACATGAGAGGCCGTTGGGAAACTCGTTGTTCCTTTCTTGGTTAGGAGATTGCGCTGAGTTTAAGGGTGCTCCCGATTGCAAGGTTGCAATGAACAAGAATTCAGACGTGGCCGCGTTATTTGTGGATGTCAACTTCGAGAATAATACTCGCCTTCGAGACTTACTCGAAGGCGAGTCCATCCTTTTGCAGATGAAACTGCAAACCAGCACAGTACCTACCGGCTTCAATCTTCAGGAGTCACAAAGCCGTCGGGGAAGCTACTTGCCTTCACTGCTGGCGGAGGAGATAGCGAATATAAAAATCGAGTTATCGCGCGATGGAGGTAAAACGTTTGAGACCTTATTCGCGAGCACTCCGAATGACGGCTCGGAATGCTGGCAGGTGACTGGGCCGCCATCAGATCAAGCTGTCATTCGCGTCTCGAGTACGGATAATCCTTTGATCAGCGGCCTCACCGAGCCTTTCAGGATTTTTAAAGCGTCCGGCGCGGGTGCGGCTATGCCTATCAATATCGGTCCTGTGAATTGTGGAGGCTTGAGCACCAGTGATCACCGGTCGCAAATTAAAGGAAGCTCATTTTATGCAGACACCTATTCATTCTCCGGATCGGCTGGGCAGCAGGTCGCAATTACGCTGGCTTCATCGGCCTTTGACACCTATGTCTCTTTGATCGGCCCGAATGGCACGGCCATCGCTCAGGATGACAATGGCGGCGGCGGGACGACGGCGCGCGTACCGGCAGGCAGCGGCTTCTTCAACTTGCCGGCAGCCGGCGCCTACACGATTGAAGTGACTTCGGCGACGGCCAACGCCACCGGCGATTACCTGCTGAACGTCAGCGCCCCTGCGCCGACACTCACGAGCCTACAACTCCTTTATAAAAACAAACCTGTAGATCATCTGGTGACAGGCAACAAAGCCAAGAAATATCAACTGACCCTGAACGGCGGCGGCTTTACCGCAGATAGCAAAGTGCTGATCAATGGAGCACAGGCAGAAACTTCGGTCACTAGCAGCACTCTGCTCACTGTTAAGTTGCCATTCAAACGAGTCCCCGCCCCAGGCGTGATCAACATTCAAGTGCTGAATCCCGATGGCCAACTGATCGGCACGCTGACGGTTGAGATACGCAGCGATTAGGCTTGCTATCTGGAGTTATGCCGGCGATCAAGCTCGAATCCATCAAGTCAATTCTGTACCCGCATTGACGGCTCTGCGTCGCGCCTTTACCATTAAGAATCTGCTCGCGTTGAACAAACCTTTATGAGCAAAACCCGCGACACATCAACCGACATACGAGACGAGGCCGCGAAGCCCCGTGCCGACGGCGACCAACCATCAGCCAATCAAAACATCTTCGATGCGCTGACCCGCATTGCGCAGGGCGACCTGGCGTTTCGGATCAACGGCGCGCCGGCTGATGCATCGAGCGAAGATCGGCAATTGCTGCACAACCTTGATGGCCTCGCGCGCCGCCTGCGCTACATCGTCGGTCGCTTGCAACGCGCCGCCGATTCGATTGAAACGGTCGTCGGCGAAGTCCTGCGCGGCACGCAGACGCTATCATCAGGCGTCATCGATGAAGCCAAGTCGGTCGAAGAGACCTCAAGCTCGATCTCCGAAATCAACGCCTCGATGCATTCCGTAGGCGGCAGCCTCGGCACGCTCTCGCATCTGTCGCAATCGACCTCGACCTCTGTGATGCAGATGGCGACCTCGATCAATCACGTCTCCGAGAACGCCGACGAACTGGCGCAATTCGTCGAAGAGACCGCTTCGGCCATTGAAGAGATGGCCGTCAGCATTCGCAAAGTCGCCGAATCTACGGAAGCGCTCGCCGAGTCCGCCGAGAAGACTGCCGGCGCGATGGAAGCGATTGACAGTTCGACGCACAGCATCGGCGAATCTGTAAACGAAACGACAGTGCTGGCTGATGAAGTGGCGCGCTCCGCAGACGCCGGCAGCCAGGTGGTCGCCGACACTGCCGCCAGCATGAGCAATATCAAAGGCGCGATTGACGCGGCGACCGAAACGATTACGCGGCTCGGCAGGCGTTCGGATCAGATCGGCGAAGTCACGCACGTCATCAATGAGATTGCCGACCGCACGCACCTGCTCGCCTTAAATGCAGCCATCTTAGCCGCGCAGGCCGGCACACAGGGGCGCGGCTTTCGCATCGTCGCCGACGAGATCAAAGAGTTGAGCGAGCGCACCGCCGCCTCGACGCGCGAAATCGAAGACATGATCAAAGCCGTGCGCGAAGACGTCGCCGAAGCCATCGAGCGCGTCGCGGTCGGCGGCGAGCGCGCCGACGAAGGCGTCGACCTCGCCTCGCGCGCTTCCGAGTTGCTCGCCGAGATTCGCGTCAAGACCAACGCCGCGTCGGATCGCATACGCCTGATTGCCGATGCCACCGCCGTGCAGGCCACCGAAAGCCATACGGTGCTCGAAGCCGTCGACCTGGTGCGCCAGCAGGCGCGCGGCATCGAGCGCGCCACCAGCGAGCAGGCGCTCACCTCGCGTCACATCGGCGAGCGCGCCTTGCACATGAGCGAGCTTACCGAACAGGTGCGCCGCGCCACAGGCGAACAGGCACAGGTGTCGAAGTACATCGCCGAGGCGATGGAAGAATTGACCATGGTCGTCGAGCAGATTCGCCAGGCGTCAAACGAGCAATCTGCCGGCACAGATCAGGTGCTGCGCGCCATCGAGACAATCAAAGAAGTCGTCGGGCGCAATCAGGCGTCCATTTCAGGGATCAACAGCGCGGTTGATTTGCTGGTGCGCGAGGCCGAATTGCTCAACCGGGAAGTCGAAGCGTTTTCGCTGCCGGTGCCGGAACGCGGCGGCCATTTGCGGTTTGGATTACGAACTTCGCAAGTCCCGCTCGACCCCGCGACCCTCTCCTCGATCTCGCGCATTGAAGTGATGTCGAACGTCTTTGAAGGGTTGGTGCAGTTCGGCGAGCGTGCAGACATTCGCGCCGGCGTCGCCGAGCGCTGGGAGATTTCGCCTGACGGTCGCGTCTACACTTTCTACCTGCGCGAGGCGGCGCGCTTTCACAACGGGCGGCGCGTGCGCGGCGACGATGTCAAGTATTCGTTCGAGCGGCAGATGCGCCAGAACGAAGACGCTGCCGCTTGGGTCTTTCGCCCCATCGTCGGCGCTGATCAGTTCATGGCCGGCGAAAGCGAAACGGTAGCCGGCATTACAGTCAGCGGCGAACACGTCGTCAGAATCGAATTGATTCAGCCGATGGCCTTCTTTCTATCGACGCTCTGCATGGATTACTGCGCCATCGTGCCGCGCGAAGAAGTCGAGCGCCCGGCGATGGATTTCGCCTCGCGGCCCGTCGGCTCCGGCCCCTTCCGCGTCGTCGAGCCGGTGCTCGGCCAGGAAGTCTTGCTCGAACGTTTTCCCAATTACTGGAATGCCGAACTGCCGTATGTGGATCGTCTGACGGCGCACTTCCGCATGAGCGCTGAAGAGATACTCGACGCCTTCATGCGCAAAGAACTGGATTATGTCAGCGATCTGCCGTTGACCAGCCTCGCCGAATTGCGCGAGCGGCCCGACGAGTTTCACATACTCGAAGCGGTGCAATTGCAGACCCGCATGCTGGTCTTTGATTGCGAGCGCCCGCCGTTTGCCGATAAGCGCGTGCGCCAGGCGATCTGTTTCGCCATCGACCGCGAGAAGTTTTTGCGCGACGTTTACGGCAACATGGCCGAGCCGGCCACCGGGCCGATTCCGCCGGGCGTTCTGGGATATGATCCGAGCGGGCGCGGCTACGAGTACGACCCGGCGCGGGCGCGCGAGTTGCTCGAAGAGGCCGGTTATGATGGCGGCTTCGACACCGAAATCTGGTGGCCGCAGTCGGTGAATCCGAACGTCGAGTGTTTGAAAGACGATCTCGCCGAAGTCGGCATTCGTGCAGAGTTCCGCTATGTCGTGCAGGCCGAGATGCAGCGCGCCTTGCGTTTGCGCATGGTGCCGATTGCCGGGCGCGACTGGTACGCCGATTACCCCGATCCCGACAACTTCACCTATGTGTTATTCAATTCACACAACCGCGAACTGTTCACCAACGCTTATGCGAACGAAGAGATCGACCGGCTCACCAGCGAAGCCCGCTCGGTGATGAACCGCGAACAACGCGAAGCGCTCTATGCGGAAGTGACGCGGCTGTTGTTGGAAGACGCGCCGTGCGCTTTCCTGGCGCATCGCCGCAGCTTCGTCGCGCACCGCGCCAACCTCGAAGGCGTGACGCTGCACCTGCTCGCGCCGTTCATCACGCCGAAAGATTTATGGTTTGCCAAGACAGAGGAGAGTGATTAGGGGCTAGGGGCTAGGGGCTAGAGAGGCATCGCATAAACCTACCCTCGCACATAGAAGCCAAAATGCAGAGAGGACTAAAGGCTACAGTTTGGCCTTTAATGATTTCTGTAGGCCGCGAAGCATCCTACCCAACTCTATTGCTTTCCTCAGTGTAGCATCTGCTTCCGGTTGCTGAATATAAGTCAATCGCTTGGCGACAATCACTTGCGTTTCAAGTTCTGCCAACGATCCCAAAGCTATCGAGAGGTGATGCAAGAACTCTTTCGTCGAATCGCGCGCATGGCCTTCAGCAATATTTGAGGGGATCGAAACAGCCGCTCTTTGCATTTGATTGCACAACGCATAGATTTCTCTTTGGGGAAATGTCTGCGTAAGCCGGTAGATGGTTTCGACCAAATCCATACCGGCTTGCCAGACCTGTAAATCCCTGTAGCTCTGAACTACCATCTTCCCTCTAGCCCCTAGTCCCTAGTCCCTAGCCCCTATTTGAGGCTCTTGAGTTGATTGATGCGGCCACGCACGGCTTTGACGTAGGTGATGATTTCGGCATCCGTGAAGCCGCCGGCGCGGAAGGCATCGGCGAGTTGTTTGTCGGAAAGCCTGCCTAACAGATCACCCATCCAGCGGGCGTTTTCGACGGTCACGCCTTCCAGCGCCTTCGGGTATTTGCCTTTGTAATGAAAGACTACCTGGCCGTTGCGGACGCCCTCGATGAAGGCCTGCGCCGCATAGCCATCGGGGTCGCCTTTCGTGCCCGCAGGGGCGTTGCCGAAGAAAGGCAATTTGGTGAAGAAGCTGCCGGTCGACCCAAGCGTGCCGCCGAGATCGGCAATGTAATAGATTTGCGCGTCGCGGTCGCCGCCGCTTTTCTTATTGGCGCGGACGATCTTGTTGTTATCCTCTTTCAAGTCCCAGTTGTTGATTAACGCCATCAGCACTTTCAAGCCTTGCAACTCGCGCGTGCCCAGAAAAGGATTGGCCTCCCACGACCACAGGCCGACTTCTTTGTAATCATCACGCCGCTCGAAGCGCACGTCCCAGACGTCGAAGCCGCCGCGCCCTTCGATGTGCGTGCGCTTGACGAAGTAGTCCTGATCAACGTGATAACCGGCAGCCCAGACGATGCGCGTGGCAGCGGTTTCGGGCCTTGATTCGGGGCCGAACTTCACCGTCCACTTGCGGCCCTTGTCGTCGCTAACGTGAATCTTTTCCGAGGTGCCGGTACTGACGCGCTTCTCGAAGGTGAATTTGCCCTGGGGATCGGGTGCGCTGTCCGCGCCGCCCTCGCCATAGAACAGGTCGAGGCTTTCGATGTTCGACGGCTCAGTCCACAGGACGTTGCGAAGCTCGCGGTCGCTCACCGTCGCCGACTGATCGTCCTTGTCCTTGCCTTTCTCTTTCTTCTCTTTTTTGTCCGACTTCTCTGTTTTATCTTTCTTCGCCTTCTTGTCTTTATCCTGCGCGGCAAATCGCGCACCTGCCGGCGCGCTTGCGCTCAAACCAATCAATAAACAAAGCGCTGCCAGCGCAGCAAACGTCTTCTTGAATTGCATCATCGCTCAGTCCTCCACGCGTATTGAACAAGGCTCATTATAGACACTCAGGCATCCGCCGCAAAGCTGGTTTGTGATGGGAAGGAGAGAGCGGTTTTCAGGCCGGTGTACAGGAGAGAAGAAGAAGCGAGCGGCGTTGTAGAGCGGCAGCCTGTGGAGTGCTTTGACTGGTCGCCGCTTTTAGGCTTGGCGAGGAGGCCAAGCGGTGACCAGTCACCACACTCCATATAAGCGAGTCTGCCAATCTCTTGCGGTCTGATTTAGTTGGATCGCTCAACGAAGTCGCCTATCGTCACTTCGGCGGTCGTGCGCGTGATCATGGCGACGCAAGTGTGGTTTTCAACCTTCAGCACGATCAACTCGCCAAGCACTTTGCGCGGGATGGGCGGACGCTCTTTCATGATTTTGTCGAGCGACTTGCTGGTCGCCTGTATAGCGTATTCGCCGCCCTGGTAGCGGTCACTGCCGAAATCCTTGTCGCGCCTCTGGACGACATCGCCTTTCGGCGATTTGGTGATGCCTTCGCCGGGGCCGGTCTGCCGGTAGATCGTGAAGTAGTCGCCGGGCTGGACGTTCTGCTGCCGCCCTAGATCGACAAAGACGACGCGATTGGCCGACAAGTGTTCGTGGAAGCCCGGCGACATGATGATCTGGCCGGGGGTTTCCTTCGAGCCTTCGCTGTAGCGCGGCAGCGGTCGCGCATCGCGCGCCACGGGCGGCGCGATCTCTTCGTAAGGCTTCAGCAGGTCGCCGAATTCGACCGTGTCGCACGACACCAGTATCTGCGCCGTGGCGGTTTGTTCTTGAACCTCCAGCACGCGCAGCAAGCCGACTTCGCGGACGTAAACGCCCATCTTCTTTTTGGTGAACGGGTGCTTGAATTCGCCCAGCGGGCGGATGATGAAATAAGCTGCGCCCGGTTGTATGCCAGCGCCGCGCCCGCGATTGAGAAACACCACATCGCCCTGCGCGTAGGTCACTTTCATGTTCTCTTGTTCCGCCCCGATGATCTGCAAATCGGTGCTCGGCATGACATCGGAAATATAGCCTGTGCAATAAACGTCCGTGCCTCTGGTGATTGGATTGGCTTGATCGGCGGCGGGCGGTTGCGCGGCGGCGGGCAGCGCCAACGGCACGAGGAATACAGCCGCCAAAACGGCGACACGAGCGATGATTCTCATGGCGACTCCTTCGAGTTTGCGGGGAGCGAGATGAACCGGACTCCAGGGGCAGACTGTATTGCGCGACTGCCGGCAAAGTACCAGAGCGCCGCAGGCAAGTCAATAATAAATACCGCGGCGCTGCCCTAATGAGCAGGCCGCGCAAGCCGCGCACCTGGTTTGTAGAAGCCAAGTGGTAATTTAGGAATGGCGATTACTTTCAGGCGGTCTCATCAAGGGCCCGCAAAACCTCTATAAATAGCTTGACACACAGGCAAATAAAGCGATACTGGCTGGCAGCCACTTAGGTTGATATTTTCGTAATCATACAAAGCAGTCGTACCGGAAACGCATTGATGAGTAGATCGAGCCGGCATTAAAGGGGGTCAGTTTCTTCAGGGAGAGGTCTCAGCAGATTCATCCAACACCTGCCGCTCACGAAATCCTGTCGAACGGGATTGCCTTCCCTGAGAGCCGACGAGCCAACTGATAAGGGAGAACAAGGAGTAGGAGGCCCACAGTGTACGAGTACAAGGATAAGCTAATCACATGCGTCGATTGCGCCGAAGAGTTCATCTTTACGGCTGGCGAGCAACTCTTTTTCGCCGACAAGGGCTTGAAAAACGACCCGAAGCGCTGCAAAGGCTGCAAGAGTAAAAAGAACGAGCGCATTGCGGCGAACATGGCAAGCTTCGGACAACCGTTCCCGCGCGAGCGCGTCGAAGTGATGGTGCGTTGCGCCCTGTGCGCCGTCGAAACTACCGTGCCGTTTCGCCCGACACAGGGACGCCCCGTCTATTGCCGTGACTGTTTCCTGAGAATGCGCGCTTCGTCTTCGCACGCTCACGCGCCGCTCACGTAGCCCTCTCACCCCTCACTTTGATTCGCGTCCAGCAACTCGCCTTGCCGCCTGTCAGGCGGAGGTCTGCGGTCAATCGGCAAGCGAGTTCAGATAGTCGCGGACTTTCTTCATGTCATCCCAGGCTTCGCGCTTCTTATCAGGCGAGCGCAGCAGGTACGCCGGATGGAACGTCGGCATGACCTTGATGCCGTTCCATTCGCGCCACTCGCCACGCGACCGCGTGATCGTGTCCTTCGTTCGCAGCAGACATTGAAAGGCAGGCGAGCCGAGCGCCACAATCACCTGCGGCTGGATCAAGGCAAGCTGGCGAAACAGGAACTGCTCGCAAGTCGCCGTCTCGTCGCGCTCCGGCGTGCGATTGCCCGGCGGTCTGCACTTCACCACGTTGGCAATATAGCATTCGTCACGTTTCAAGCCGATGGCGGCGATGATCTTGTCGAGCAGTTGCCCGGCGCGACCGACGAAAGGCCGCCCGCTCGCGTCTTCATCCGCGCCCGGCCCTTCGCCGATAAACACCAGGCGGGCCTGCGGGTCGCCTTCGCCAAAGACGATGTGTGTGCGCTGCTCGTGCAGCTTGCAGCGCGTGCATTCGCCGATGTCTTCGCGGATGGCTTCAAGCGACGGGTCTTGCGCCTGGATGATGGGAAGCGTCTGAGCGGCGGGCGCAGCCGGTTCAGGCGGCAACAGGTCGCCGAACAGTCCGGCCTGTCCGGGCACGTCTTTATTCTTCGGCATAGCTTCCTGCCTCGCGGGCTTGATTTCTTCTCGCCGCGCGTCATCCATAAGAGCAGCGCGCGGCGCGGCTTCAGTGACCGGTGGCACGGCGGCTTCTATAGGCAATTCGCCATTCGCTTTCGGCGGCGCAGCTAACCCAGCCGCCCGATCAGCAACTCCCAACGGGCGCGCGGCGGGCAGCGAATCGCCAATGTCTTTGATGCCGATCTCGCGGTAAAACTTCAACTGCTCTTCGATCTGCCGCGCCAGGTCGGCCAGCGCTTCGATGATTTCCTGTGGCATTCGCCTTGATTCTCTACGCTGGAGATTCGTTCGTCAATTCGCCGCAGAATGTTATCAAATCGTCCTCGCCTTTCATCGCATCAAACGGCGCAATTCTGGTAACATTTCAAATGGCCGCAGTCTGGGGCACAATATTTTTCAGTAACCAGCCGCGTCGCGCGGGCGTCTTAACTGTTGGTAGTCGAGAAGCCCGGTTATCACAGCTCTTTGCCAAAGAAGTTCGCGGACAGGCGCTGCGATTGGCGAAAGGCTAAACGAAGTTGGCGTGGTGACGTTCATTCAGGTTGGCTCGGACAATGCGATCTGCGCCGGCGCGCGCAGACGTCAGGACAGACAACTCGTCAGCCGCCATTATCCTGCCCCACCAGTGGAGTTGTATTTGATAGAGGGCGATCCTCGCAGCGCACACAGTACGGCCCCTGGCATCGCCGCCGAGGCGCGCGGCGACGCTCGCCCGTTGCCGCCGCTACAAGCCGACGCCGATGCGTTAGAAACGCGCGCCCCGGCCAACCCGGCTGAAGATGCGCTGGTCGAACGCAGCCTGGCGGGCGATCACGACGCTTTTGAAATTCTCGTGCGCCGCTACAGCCCGCGCGTCTTCGCCATCATCGGCAGCTTCTTCCGCCGCCGCGATCAGATCGAAGACATTGCCCAGGAGGTCTTTGCCAAGGCTTATTTTTCGCTGGCAACCATTACTCTGGGCCGCTCGTTTGAAGCCTGGGTTGCACGGATCGCCGTCAACGCCTGTTACGATCAGTTGCGCGCCCAGCGGCGGCGCGGCGAACAGCAGACGCCGCACGAATCTCAGGAAGAAGATGACTGGCTTGAATTGCAGATGCTCGAAACGGCGCGCGCACGGCATCGGTCGGCGGAGCGCCAGCGCGATGCCGCCGAAATCGCCGATAGATTGCTGGCCAAGCTTGAGCCTGAAGACAGGCTCGTCGTTGTGCTGATTGACCGCGACGGCTATTCGGTCAAAGAAGTCAGCGAACTGACCGGCTGGGGTCAATCGAAAGTCAAAGTCCGCGCTTTCAGGGCGCGGCGTGTGCTGCGCAGCGCCATGAAACGGTTGCTCATCAGTGGTGAACGAATGCAGAGGAGTAAGAAATGAGTCAGAAGACAGGCCGCCAAGAAACGATTGCCTGCCGCGTCGTGCGCAGGCGACTGCCCGCCTTGCTCGCCGCCAAGGACGCGCGCGTCGTGCCTATACGTCAGGCGTTGAGCGCCACCGAGCGCGCCGCCAGCGAGCGGCATTTGCAAACCTGCGCGCGCTGCGCAATGGAGTATCGGTTACTTTCGCTCAGTCGCGCGGCGATGGACGGGGCGGCTGCGCCTGAGCCGGTCGCGCCCGATGAAGAGTTCTTCAAAGCCGTGCGCGCCCGCATCCATCGCGGCGAAGCGAGCATCGAGCGCGTCGATGAATCGTGGGCGGCGGCCTTGTTCATCACGGCGCGGCAATTGATTCCGGCCATGGCTTTGTTGCTGTTGCTGATCATCAGCGCGACCTTCCTGTGGCGCAACGTGCCGCCAAACGGCAATGCACCGTTGACCGGCAGGAACGCCTTGCCGCGACTTTATGACGACCCCGCGCCGTCCGCCGATGACGCGCTCGATAGTTTGATGGCGGTTGAGGAGAAGAAGAATGGAAAGTAAAACCAGCAGCCAGGCGAAAGCGCGCCTCATGATTGCCGCCGTGTTCATCATCGGGTTTGCGGCGGGCGCGCTGTCATTGAACCTTTATCAAAAATTCACTAGCAGTAAATCTAATAATGTTGATCCGCGCGACCGCGCCGGCGTCGTCATTCAGCGAATGGACGAGAAGATGAGCCTGACCAATCCGCAGAAGGATCAGATACGGCAAATTCTCGACAAGAACGGCGAGAAATACGGCGAGATTCGCAAGAAGATGGAACCCTTCATGAAGGACTTCGAGCCGCAATTTGACGCCGTGCGCCAGCAATCGCGCAACGAAATTCGCGGCGTGCTGACAGACAAGCAGTTGCCGGAGTTCGAAAAGATGGTCGAGGAACAGGATCGCATTCAACAGGAAGAGAGAGAAAAACGCCGGAAGTAAGGCTGCCTGATTGAGACTGGCAGCACCGTGCGTTGCATAAAGATTCTCCCCAATCGAACGCTGACAGGAAGTGCGCAAGTCATGAAGAAAGTTGTTACGGCATCACTGATTCTGCTCTCGTTGCTCGCGAATCTTAGCGCCGTCGCCAGGGCCGGCGAAGGCGAACCGCAGGCGACCGTCGAGTTGCGCGGCACCATCATTGACGAACAGAATGCCTATATCATTGCTGCCTCGATCACTCTCGATGACGGCAAAGGTAATCAATACAAGGCGGCGTCGGATGAGCGCGGCCAGTATCGCTTTCAGGTCAAGCCGGGCGTCTACACGCTGACCGTCGAGGTCGAAGGCTTCGCCAAATTCAACCAGCAGGTCGATCTGAACAAGCGGCGCAAAGATGATTTCAATGTCCGCCTGGCGGTGGCCATCAGTGAGCAGGTCGAAGTCAAAGAGGATTCCGCAGGCGTGTCGACCGACCCGGACAAGAATCTTTCGGCGATTACGCTGACCGAAAAAGACCTCGAAGCGCTGCCCGATGACCCGGATGATTTGCTATCGACGCTGAAGCAGATGGCGGGCGCGGCGGGCGGCGGCGACGATGCGTCGCTCTATGTTGACGGCTTCCGCGAACGCGGTCAGTTGCCGCCTAAAGAGGCCATACTGCGCATCAGCATCAACCAGAATCCGTTCGCGGCGGAGTATCAGGAGCCGGGCTCGGCGCGCATCGAAGTCATCACCAAACCGGGCGCGGATACGTATCACGGCAGCTTCCGCTTTAATTTCGGTGATGACGCGCTCAACGCCCGCAACGCTTTTTATCCGAGCAAGCCGCCTTTCCAGATGCGTAACTTCGCCTTCAATTTCACAGGGCCGATCATTCACAATCGCTGGGGCTTCTTCGTCGACGCCGACCGTCGCTACACGGATAACAACTCGCTCGTCAATGCAACCATTCTTGACCCTGTGACACAGCAAGCGGTGCCTTTCGTCCAGTCCATTCTCGCGCCGACCAGACAGACCATGTTCTCTGTGCGCACAGACTACATGGCGACCAAGCAGCACACCTTCGGCATACAATATCGCTACAACGACAGCGAGGCGATGAACCAGGGAGTCGGCTCATTTAATCTGCCGGAGCGCGCCTTCAACACCAGTTCTCATGAAGATACGCTGCGGTTTTCGCTGACCTCGATTCTCAGCGAGCACCTGGTCAACGAAATGCGCATGCAGTTGAGCCGCCGAACGACCAGTTCAAGTGCACTCAGCGACGCACCGGCCATCAACGTGCAGGATACCTTTTTCGCCGGCGGCAATCAGGGATCGTTTTTCGTTGACAACAAGAACGAGAATCTCGATCTCACGAATAACGCCACCTACACATGGAAGACGCACACGTTCAAGGCGGGCTTCCGCGCCGAGAGCTTGCGCTTTACGAACCTCAACCGCGCGAACTTCGGCGGCACGTTCACCTTTGGCGGCGACCCGGCCACCGGCGAAACGGCGCTCGATATTTACCGCCGTGTGTTGGCCGGCGATCCGACCGCCCACCCGTCGCAATTTTCGATCAGTCGCGGCGACCCGTTCATCGGCTTCTCGCAATGGCAATTCGGCTCGTTCGTTCAAGACGACTGGAAAGTATCACCCCGCCTGACGCTGTCGTTCGGCTTGCGCAATGAGTTCCAAACCCATCTGCAAGACAAGTTGAATTTTGCGCCGCGCTTCGGGCTGGCGTGGCAGGCGGACAAAGCGAAGAAGTCGACCATACGGGCCGGCGCAGGCATCTTTTACACGGGCCTGGATGACAGCATCACGTCGGACACCATACGCCTCGACGGATTGCATCAACAGCAATTCACGATCATCGATCCGAACTTCTTTCCGAACATTCCCGACTTGTTCATCAGCGGCACAAGCACGCGCCTGCCGACGATTCGCATCAAGTCGGAAGGCTTGAACGATCCTTACAGCATCATCTCGACAGTCAGCTATGAGCGACAGTTGCCCTGGAAACTCATGGGCTCGATTGGCTACCGTTGGACGCGCGGCGTTCATCTGCTGCGGTCGCGCAACATCAATGCGCCGGTGTTGGAGAATAATCAATTCATCTTGCCGTCGCCTGATGAAGGGCCGATTCTGCAATATGAATCCACAGGGCTTTCAACGCGCCACGAAATGAACTTCAACGTGCGCACGGGATTCAGCCGCACGCTAACTTTCTGGGCCAACTACACGCTCGCCTGGACAAAGAGCAATACGGATGGCGCAGGCAACATGCCGGCTAACCCATATGATCTGTCTACGGAGTGGGGCCGCGCCGCCAACGATACGCGCCACAACATCTTTTTCGGCGGCTCATTGCTGACGCGCTGGAACATTCGGCTCAACCCGATGATCATTATCCGATCAGGCAGACCATTCAACATCTATACAGGGATTGATCAGAATCATGACTTGAGTTTTTCAGATCGCCCATCGTTGGCCCAGCCCGGCGACCCTGTCATCGTCCATACACTGTTTGGCGACTTCAATCCGAACCCGCTGCCGGGCGAGCAGATCATCTCGCGCAACTTCGGCGACGGGCCAGGAATGGTGATGGTCAATTTGAATGTCTCGAAGACCTTTGGCTTCGGCCCTGCGCCGAACAACTACGGGCAGGCGAGCGGTCAGGGACAGAATAATCGCGGCAATCGCGGCGGCGGTGGCGGTGCGCGCGGTGGCGGCGGCTTTGGCGGCGGTGCGATGGGTGGCGGGCCGATGGGCGGCTTTTTCGGCGGCGATAGCCGTCACAAATACAACCTCACCATCGGCATTAATATGCAGAACATTCTGAACCATGCCAATCTGGTAAGTTATAGCGGCAATCTATCATCGCCGTTTTTCGGCATCGCCAATCAGGCGCTGCCCGGTCGTCGGATTGAAGCGCAATTGCGCTTTGGATTTTAAGTCGGACTGCCCATCGTGCGCCGGTTCTCATCTACGACAACCGGCGCACGGTATCTTTTAGAGCGAGTTTTGCAATGAATGCCGTAGGCACGCAATGTTTATAGAACAACCGGCGATTAATTCCATCCAGCTCTGTAGGAGCGCAATGTCAACATTGCGCTCCTACAGAGCCTGGACTCATTCACTTCGCCTGTACCTATAAACATTGCGCTCCTACGGAGCTTGAACTTTCAAAATGCGCGCTCATCAAATGTAGGGAGCAAAAGTGATGAAAAGAAGTTTAGTAATGTTTTTCACAATCGCAATCCTATTGGGGATGACGGCGGCGGCCAGCGCACAGGATGCGCCGCCGCAAGGCCCGCCACCCGGCGGCATGGGCGGCGGCGGCGGCGGCGGCATGCGGCAGATGCCGCAATTCGCCGACCTCGATAAGAACAAAGATAAAAAGATCAGCAAGGATGAGTGGCCTTCGCAGATGCCGCAGCAGTTCTTCGACCGCCTCGACACAAACCATGACGGCTTCATTGACGAAACGGAGTGGAACGCCATGCGTCAGCGGTTCGGCGGCGGCGGCGGCGGCCCGCGTTTCGGCGAATCGATGGCGAAGTTTCTCGACCTCAACAAAGACGGCAAAGTGTCGCGCGACGAGTTCGCCAAGCTGCTGACGCTGTTTGATCTGCTTGATGCCGATCACAACGGCGAGTTGACACAGGAAGAGATGAACGGCTTCTTCCGTGCCCTCAACACGGCGCAGAGTGAAGCGCAGAACCAGGCGACCGGCGGCGTGGATGTCAGCAACCTGTTCACCAAGTTCGACAAGAACAAAGACGGCAAGTTGACGGCAGACGAAGTAACTGACGAACGCACGTTCAAAGCGCTCGACCTCAACAAAGACGGCATCGTGACGCGCGACGAAGCCGAAACGGCGCTCAAACAACTGGCCGAACGCGCCAAAGCCAAGAAGCAAGCGCAGCAATGACCAGAGGTCAGAAGTCAGAGATCAGAGATCAACGGCCAGCGGTTAGCAATCACCCGGTTCTCACTTTGTCGTGCTGGTAAGACGGACTGCCCGCTACTGACTTCTGACTTCTGACTTCTGACTTCTGACCACTGATGCTCAAAGCCATCATCTTTGATTGCGACGGTGTGATTGCCGATAGCGAGCCGCTGCATTTTGCCGCCTTGCAGCGCGTGCTGGCTGAAGAAGGCATCGCGCTTACGGAAGAGACATACTACCGCGAATACCTCGCCTTTGATGATCGCGGCTGCTTCACGAAAGCCTTCGGCGATCAGAGGCAGCCGCTTACGGATGACAAGCGGCGCGAATTGATCGCCCGCAAAGCATTGCAGCTTGAGCCGGTGATGCGCACACACCTGCGGATTTTTCCCGGCGTCGCTGAATTCATTCGCTCTGCATCGGCAAAGTATCCATTGGCCGTCGCCTCTGGGGCGCTGCGCCACGAAATCGATTTAATCCTCCAACACGCAGGCGTCCGTGAATGTTTTGCGACGGTCGTGAGCGCCGAAGATGTGATGCGCGGCAAACCCGACCCCGAAGCGTTCAAGAAAGCTTACGCCGCGTTGAGCGCGTTGAACACGACGGGCATCGCAACCTCTGAATGTCTGGTGATCGAAGATTCGCTGCATGGCGTCGAAGCCGGCAAGCTGGCGGGGATGCCCGTGCTTGCCATAACCAACTCATATACGCGCGAACGGCTACAGGCAGCCGATGCGGTGATCGATAGTTTCGCCGGCCTGACGCTCGGCGACATCGAACGGCTGATGGAACTTTAATACTAAGACGCCTCGCCTCAACTCAAGATAGTCCCGTAGGGACGAAATGTTTATAGTTTAGACGGTTCTCCTGCTCACAAGCCCCGTAGGGGCGCAATGTCGATATTACGCTCCTGACGGAGCTTGTTTTTTTTTGCACCAAGGTTCTATAAACATTTCGCCCCTACGGGGCTGAGGACACCGGCAAAGGTTTCGCACTTCGTCACTTTGCCGGTTGATGGACATTCGCTATGCTTCAAAGTAATATACTTTTTCACTGGTTTCTGAAAGGATCAAAGCAAACGGATGGCGCAGCCTGAAATCGAAAGTGTAGTGCCGGGAGCAGGTGTAGAAGGCGGCGAGGTGATTATCACTTGCCGGGGGTTTGCCTTCTCGACCTATGACCAGGCGCGCGTCCAATTCGGCGGGGCTGAGACGCGTCCCATCAGTTGTTCGCCGACGCGCGTCATCGCCCCCATCCCGGCGAGCGATCTGGTCGCCGGCGAAACCAGCATCACGCTTGCCGCCAACGGCAAAAACAGCAAAGGCCGCGCCTTCGTCATCGGCGATAAGATTGCCGACAACCTGCATCCGGTAGCCAATCCGGCTTATGACCGCGACAACGGCGCGATCTATACGACGCTGTCGGGCACGCGCGGCCAGAAGGTTCCGGTCTCGGTTTACAAGATCAGCCCCGATGGCGAGAGCGAACCGTTCCTGACAGACATCGTCAACCCGACCGGCCTTGCCTTCAGTCCCGACGGCGAGATGTTTATCACCAGTCGTTTCGACGGCACCGTCTACCGCGTCACGCCATTTAAGGAAGCCGAAGCCTTCGCGCATAACCTCGGCATCGCCACCGGCATTGCCTTCGATCACGAAGGCCGTATGTATGTCGGCGACCGCAGCGGCACCATCTATCGCATCAACGACATCGGCGAAGCGACGAGCTTTGCGACGCTGGAAGCCAGCATGGCGGCTTATCATCTGGCCTTCGGGCCGGACGGTTATCTCTACGTCGCCGGCCCCTCGCTATCCAGTTTCGATAGCATCGTGCGCATCTCGCCGGAAGGCGAGATTGTAAGATTCTTTACAGGATTGGGCCGCCCACAGGGAATGGCGTTTGATCGCCAGGGCAACCTCTTTATTGCCGCGAGCCGGCGCGGGCATCGCGGCGTCGTCAGGATCACGCCGGACGCCGAAGCGGAAATCGTCGTCGCCGGCATCGGACTGGTCGGCTTGTGCTTCGACGATCACGGCAATATGATCGTCGCCTCGAATCGCGAATTGTATCGCCTGCCTCTCGGCATCGAAGGCTACTGGCCTTTCTAATCCACCAAGAGACATGAAAATAACTAACCACGGCACACGCCCGGCCATCATTCGGTGGGAGTCAAAAGCTTGGAACAGATTCTACAAAATATAAATATCGGCAATCTGATCATCTTTTTCATCGTGTTGTTGTTTTCGCTCTCTTTCCATGAGGCGGCGCACGCCTGGACTTCCTTACGCTTCGGCGACGACACAGGAAAATTGCAGGGACGGATTACGCTCACTCCGATAGCCCACATTGACCCGATTGGCACGCTTCTCTTCCCGCTGCTGAGTTCCATCGGCGGCATTCCGCTACTCGGCTGGGCCAAGCCCGTGCAGACCAATCCGCTGCTCTGGCGCGACAAGACGAAAGCCAACATCATGGTCAGCGCCGCCGGGCCGCTCAGTAATTTCATTCTGGCAACGATTACTTTCATCATCGTCAAGGTGCTGATTTTAAGCGGCGTATTGTTTCTTAGGGGCGGCTATTACGATCTGGTATTACCTGTGCCCGGCCAGCCGGCCTTTATGGCGCCGCTCGCCGTTTTTCTGAGCGTCATGCTGATGCTCAATGTTCTGCTCGGCGTCTTCAATTTCATTCCGGTGCCGCCGCTTGACGGCAGCCATATCCTTGAAGAGTTATTGCCGAGCGGCATGGCAGAGGCCTATTACCAGATTCGTTCGTTCGGTTTTATTCTGCTTTACCTGTTGATGTTCCTTGGCGTCTTTAACGCGATTTTCAAACCTGTATACAGAGCCGTGCTCTTCTTGCTAGGCGCACCGAGTATGGGCTAACGAGGGAATTTGCATTGTTAGATACACCACAAAAGAAAAAGCGAATCGTCAGCGGCATGCGGCCCACAGGAAATTTGCATCTCGGCAACTACGAGGGCGCGCTCAAGAACTGGATACGATTGCAGGATTCGGGCGAGTATGATTGCTTCTACTTCATCGCCGACTGGCACGCGCTGACCAGCGATTACGCCGACACCAGCGCCATCAAACAGAACACGCTC
>JBBWZK010000126.1:0-26173 GCA_039648975.1 Blastocatellia bacterium | reverse complement strand
TACGCTTTATCACTATCTATCGATTTGCTACGCCGCTTTCTTCATCGCCTTTTCGCCCGGATGATAGGTGCTCTCACTGTGCGCTTTGATGTCCTGTAAGGTGAACCACGCTGGCTTGAATTCGCGCTTCGAGTAGAGACGACCTTGATCCAGATAATGCGGTGACGCAGGGTCGGCGCTCTCGCCGAATTGCAGCAGCGAGCGCGCCTCGACCTGCGGGCCGAATTCGACGACGCTCACAAACGAAGTCCCGGCGACGCCATAGCGGCGCTTCTGGCCTTTTTCGGGGCGCGCGTAAAAGTTATTTACAATACCGAGCGGGCCGGGCGCTCCGGCTATCGGCAAGCTCGGCTTGCCGTCATCGAACGCCTCAAGCTCGCCGCCCGATTGAATGCGCTGCAAGCGATTCATCTCGCCCCAGGCGACGCGCCAAGTGCCCCAATCTTTCGTCAGATCGGCGGTTACTTCTTCGAGGGCGCGAACCCCCAGCCATTCGCCCTTGGGATTCTGCGCACGCAGTCTGAGGTAACGCTCAAAGCCCAGAGCGAACAGGGTCATCTCGGTGGACTCAAACGTCGACACGTGATTCCACGCTTTCAACGAATTGATGGGTTCGGCCAATTTTTCAGCCCGCGCCGCGTCCGTCGATTTGAGCTTTTCCCATTCCGCGACGAGTTGGGGAATTTGCGTCTCTGATTCGAGGATGCGCGTGTCAAAGGCCAATCGCGCCCATTCGTCGAACGTGAACTTCTCCTGCGAACTGAGCAGCCGGCGCGAAATCTTTGCCCGCGCATTGTCGTTCTCGCGCGTCATGTAAGCGGGGAAGTTCTCTTTCACAGGGCTGCCTTCGCTGGTCGTCGTGAACGGCGTTTGATTGCAGTTCTGCATGAAGCCGGTCTTCGGATTCAACAACTGCGGCAGTTCATCGAACGAATGATAGCCGTTCCACTCGGTTTCGGGGTTGCTGCCGTCGACAGGCTTCAACCAGTCGAACTTCTGCGAGCGGCGCGGCACCGCGCCATTGTAAACGTAAAAGATATTGCCTTCGCGGTCGGCATACATCGCATTGAACATCTGCACAGAGGTGCGCGCCATCGCCGCTTTCCATTCTTTCAGCGAGCGCGATTTGCCCATCAAGTACCACTCTTCAATCTGGCCGCCTTCTTCAAGCCGCGCCAACTTCAGCGCCAACGGCTTGCCTTCGCGCACCGCGACCACCGGCCCGTGATGCGTCTTGCGAAACTTGTAGGTCTTCGTCTCAACGCCCTTGTCCGTCTTGATCTTGACGGCATCCGGCCATTCGGTCGCCGTCTTATAGCCGTCGCCATAACGATAGGCGAGCGGGTTCTTTTCGTCGTCGAACTTTTCGATGTAAACGTCGGTGATGTCCGGGTCGTTGACCGTGTGGCTCCAGCCCAGCACATCGTTGTGGCCGATGGTCGGGAAGCCTGAGCCGAAGAACGACGCGCCGCTCATGTTCCAACCTTCGGCGCTGTGGACATGACCTTCGTACCACTGGCCTGGGCCGAAGAACGGCTGATGCGGATTGATCAACAGCAAGGCGTGGCCGCTAGCGCTCTTCTGCGGCGTCACTGACCACATATACGATCCAACGGCGGCTTCCATGCCGTCGGCGCTATCAAATAGGTCTGCAATCTTGAATCCTAACTGGCCCCGTGCGGCGGGCGCGCCGTCGCCGCTGGCTTCGCGCACGGCGGTCTTGATCTCTTCGGTCTTCAAGCCGGATTTGCCGAAGATGAAGAGTTGATAAATGGCGAAGCGATTGAAGGCGAACATATACCAGGGTTCAAAGTGGCTGATCAGTCGCGGCTTGGTCTGCGGGTTCTTGGCAACATAGTAGTTGAAGCCGTCGGCGACTGCCTGACAGAGTTCTTTCATGCGTGGCGTCGAGCGATCATATTCGGCTTTGGCGAGTCGCGGAATCTCAAGCGCGTGATTCAATAAATCATCTGCCAGTGTACGCGCGCCGTAGACTTCCGAAGCGCGACCAAGCGCGCGAATATAACTGTCTTCGATCTGCCAGAAATTATCTTCGGCCTGCGCGTAGGCATAGCCGAAGGCGCAGCTTGCGTCAGTCGGGCCGAAGATATGCGGCACGCCGTAGCTGTCGCGGTAGATCGTTACCGAACGAGCGAGCTTTTCGAGTCTTCCATTGTCATCGGCTTTTCTCGCAGCGGGCAAGGCTGGCGATGCGGTTGCTAGTAAGACGAGCGCGATTGCAAGCGACCTCAAAGCGACACGGATATGCATAATCATTTTCCTTTCTACGGCCACGGGTTCAGGTCTGTGTGAAAGAGGATGGCCGCATTCTACATTCCTCATGGCTGGCGTGCAAGCGATGCTGACACTGGCAGATGATCATATTCTCCTGCTCAATCATCGTAAACACAGGAGCCCCTTTGGTGTTTAGCCATCTTTTTCACGCGGCTGGGCCGCCGTGCTGTGCGGTGAGTCTCGGACTCACCGGCAAGCGATAGTTTATTTCTTATGGGGCTACGCCCCTGATCGGCGGCACAGCCGCACGCGTGAAGTAGCCGTTACCTGGAAAGGCTTAGCCTTTCCACAAAGCAATGCGGCAGAGCCGCAAAACCTGAACATTGAATCTCAGGTAAACGCCAAGGGGTGTTTCTCGTGGTTCGCTTTTGCGTTTTCTCTGCGACATAAAGGGAAAAGGCGTTGCGTTTATGTACCATTTCCTACTATGCTTACGGCGCATGGACTGGCAGGAGTTCATTGCCGCCGCTACGCATTTCGAGTGGATCGTTTTTCATCGACTAGAAACCGATTGCGCCCCGCGAGGATAAACTATGTCACGCGAGATGTTGCAAGGCCTTTTGCATAACCCCATCATCATTGCCATTGCCATCCTCTCTGTACTTTTCATCACGATCATCATTCTACTGCTGGTTCGTTCGCGTCGCGGCACAGGCGAGCGCGAAGACCATGTGCGCGCCGAACTGGTCGAGATGGAACGCGAGCACCAGTTCGCTGCCGCCGCCGAACAAGTGCCTTTCGCCCGCGCCGCCGCCGCCGCCGCACAGGAAGCCGCACAGGTCTTCCGCGAGCACATCGGCCTGCCTGTGCTGGCAATTTATGCGGGCCGTGAACAAGCTGAGCGTCTCAAAAATATCTTGCCAAAAGAAGAATCGGGCGGCGGACAGACCGGTGCTCTCAAAGCGCTGCTGCCCGAATCGCTCAAGGCCAATGTGCTGGGCAACTTCTGGAAGCCGCAGCAGACCAAGCTCGGATTCTTCACCGGCGAGTTGTCGGCAGGCTCGTTTGTCACCGGCCCGCTGGTCAAAGAATCGGCGACTGTCGAAGGCGCAGCGGAAGACGAGCAGGCGCTAGATCAGGGAGCACCGCCAACCGCTCAGGCATCGCCGACGGCAAGCCTGGATGTCATCGTTTTTCCCTGGCGCGCGGCCTATGACTGGACCGGCTTTATCCTCGCCCAAGTCACGCATACGGTGACGCCGGAAGCCTTGCAGCGTCTGCGCGAGCCTGTAGCGCGGCTCGCGGATCGCCTGGCGGTTGCACTGGAATTCGAGCATGAACGCAGCGAGCTGTTCGCGCTCGACGAACGCGCCTCGCGTAGCGCGACGTTTTCGCGCGCCGTGATCGCCTGTCTCGATGAGCCCTCGCCGCTGGCCGCCATCGCCCGCGAAGTGGCGCGGCTGATGGGGGCAGACAGCGCCGCCTTATGGCGGGCCGAATCAGGAGCGGCAATGGTCCGAATGGTCGCCGCCTATGGCTTGAAGTCCGCAGAGTTCTTGCCGCTGCCCATCGGTCAGGGGCTGGCCGGCAGCATCGCCCAGAACGCTGAGGCGTTGATGCTCGAAAACGCGCCGGCTGATCCGCACTGCATCTTTCCGCGCGAGGCGCGCGAGGCCGGCATCGTCGCTTACCTGGGCGTGCCTGTGGCGAGCGACGACCATACCCTCGGCGTCGTCGAAGTCCACGCGCCACAGCCGCGCCATTGGAGCGAATCCGACCTGCGCACGCTCCGAACGGCAGCCTCGGTGATCGCTGAAATTCTCAAGAGCACCGATCAACGCGGCAACCGGCTGCGCGTCGAAAGCGCTTATCTGGGATTGTCTGAAGCATTACAACGGCTGCGCGCGCCCGACGAAGTCATGGAAGCGGTCGTCGAAGTGCTCGGCCACGCGCTGGGCGTGTCGCGGGCGCTGATCGTGCCGCTCAACGACAAGGGCGAAGCGTTGCCGGCGCGCCACGAATTTGTGGCGCAGGGAATGAAGTCGGCTGCTGGAGCCAGTTTCGCGTCACCTGAGTTGACGCGCCTGGCGGTGCTGGCCGATGCCGAGCCGGTGGCGATTGACGATTCGCGCCAGTCTTCGCCGATGGGCAGCGAGCGCGCCAACCAGCTTCAGGTATTGTCAGAGATGATGGTGCCTGTGCGTATAGAAGGCGCGACGCGGGCGCTGCTTTACCTGCATCAATGCGACCGTATGCGCGAATGGCAGCACGACGAAATCGAATTCGCCGACCGCGTCGCCCGGCAATTGGCTTTATCATTGGTCAATGTGCATTCGTTCGACAAAGCGTTGCGCGAGGTGAAAGCGGCGCGCGAAGAAGCGCAACGCGCCGGCGGGCAGACGACCGGACGCATACGCGAGCTTGAGCAAAAGCTCGGCGAAATGGAGCGTGCCTTGAACGATGTGCGCGCCGCCGATCAGCAAGCCCGCAGCTTACTGGCCAAAGCTTCAGCCGCCGAAGCGAAAGCCCGCGCCGAAGCCGATGTCATACGCCACTCCGAAACTGAAGCACGCCAGGAACGTGATCGTTTGAAGCAGGAAGTCGCGCGCGTTGAAACCTCGGCGCAGCAGTTGCTCGACATCAATCGCCTGAAGAGCGAGTTCATCGTCAATGCCGGCCACGAAATCGAAGGCTCGCTGCAAAACGTGCTCGGCCTTTCAGAGTTGTTGGAGCGCGGCAGCTACGGGTCGCTGACGCCGGAGCAGCACGAAGCGGTGCGCGGCATGTATGCTGCGGCCCGGCGCATCAAGAACGACGTCGACTGGCTGATCGAATACGGCGGCGCTCGCTCGCGGCGTCTCGAAGAAGGGTCGGAAAAGCAGGGCTAAATAAAACCGCATGAGAAAGGGAGTGCGGCAGCATTTGGAGTGCTGAGACTTGTCGCAGCTTTTAGGCTTGGCGAGGAGGCCAAGCGGTGACAACTCACCGCACTCCATATAAGCGAGTCTGCCATTCCCTTGCCCTCTGATTTAGAACCTGTAGCGGGTTATGTGTGCGTCTATGAGAAGCCGCACTCCATAAGCACGCCGCACGTCCAAGCGACTCACTTTGAATGTGCATTGGCGTCGGTGCTGACCTGCCGGCCATTCTTCAGCATAAGATTCAGGTTTTCTTCCGGTATTTCGTACAGAATCGTGCCGCTCATCATCTCATCTGTCGTCTTCTCGCCAAAGCGCACTTCCTTTGTGGGGTCTGGATTATAAGGGTTCTTCGCACTGTTATCCCAGGTGGCAATGAACTCGGCCACCGTGCCCTTGACGACCGGAATCGGCTTGGCCAGTTTGTAAAAACGCTGCCAGTTGAAACTGAATTTCGGCACCTCAAGCACCGTTTCAACTCGGCCATCGGGATACCACAGCTTAACGACGAAGGATTTACCGCGCAGGTGCATGTGAACCGTAAAGGCCCTGATCAGCACGTCACTCTTGAAGCGACGCTTCTCGCTGATTTGATAGTTTGCCTCGCCGGGCGGGATTTCGATTCGGTCGGTTCCGCCATAGATCGAGCGAAATTGTTTCTGAATCAGGCCATTGGCGAAGTAAAAGCCTACAGAGGTCTCATCCGTCATGGGCTTGGCGGTTGGCGCGTAATGCACCTGTATGCCGAAGCGCGTGCCTTTACGAATCAGCGCCGCATATCCTTTATCATATGAACGGATGTCGCTGCCGGGCACCCAATGGGCGAACAACTGTCCGCCTCTGATAAAGAAGTCGGCATTTTCGACGCGGCCTTCGGCGTTCGCTTTGAAGTCATCTGGAAGTATGTAGAGGCTGGCATGATGGACGACCTGCTTATTGCCGGGATGAATCTCCATCGCGCGTATCCAGGTGTCTTCAGGAAAGACGAAATCGGGAATAAAGAGCTGATAATTATCCAGTTTGTTTGGCTCGACGGTGTAAGGTTTGGGCAGCTTGAGGAGCAAATCAGGAGGGCCAAGTTTCCAATCATTCGACCATTTAAGCGGCGGCGGTTGATCGCTCGGATTGCCCTTCGGAGCGCCATTGTCGGCCCACGCGGCGATGGCGGCGATCTGCTCGTCTGTCAATCTGGGGTCGTGGAAAAAATATCCTGCCGGCCCGGTTGCATAAAATGGCGGCATCACGCGCTTCACCACTTGCTCCTTGATGGCGCGCGCCCAGGGACGAACCTCTTCATAGTTGACCAGCGGCATGGGAGCGATGCCGCCTGAATGATGACAGTCCTGGCATTTTTGCTGCAGGATGGGCGCAATATCCTTTGTGAAAGTGAGATTGTTCTTACTCTTGCCATCGTCGGCGTTGATCGGGCCTGAACTCAGAAAGCCCAGGGTCACGCAAAAAGCGCAAACCATGGCGAGTAATATGGTCTTCTTCATATATCTACCCTCCTTAGCGAACCCTCATTCCCATCGGAAAAACCTGACCGACAGCGCGATTGAAAAGACCGTGAAGACGCTCATCACGAGGATCTCTGTCAGATTGTCAGACAGGCTGGCGCCCGAATTCATAATCCGCTTCAAGCTCGAAACGTAGTAGGTCGACGGCAGCAGAAAGCCGAGCTTCTGCATCCATCCGGGCAAGAATTCATATGGGAAAGTCGCGCCGCTTAGAAACATCATCGGCATGAACAGGACTTGTGCGATGCCGTTCGCATGAGCCACAGACCGCGCCACACTGGCGACCGCAAAGGCCAGGGCACAGAACATCAATGTGCCGATGGCGCAGATCAGGATCATCGCCGCCAGATTGGCAGGCAGGATGATGTGATAGATCAAGCGCGCCAGCACGACAATCAGGATCGTCGTCATGGCGCTCGAAATCAGGCGCGAAAGGCAGATGCCCAGAGTTATTTTATGCAGAGCCACAGGCGCGACTTTGTAGCGCCGCAAGATACCCTGCTCGCGTGCGCCGACGATCACCACACCCGTGCCGAATAATGCGCTGCTCATCGTGTTGATGCAGATCAACCCGCCGACCAGCGCCGTCGACCGTTCGGGCGTGCCGCCGAAGACCGAGCAGAACAGAATCAGCAGGAGAATCGGAAAGACGAAGCCCCAGAAGACCGCCTGCCTTTCGCGGAAGTAGAGCTTCGTATGAATCAACGCTTCTTGCCAGATCAGGCTCATTGGCCGATCTCCTTTCCGGTCAGTTCCAGGAAGACATCTTCAAGCGTCGCGCGGTTGATTTGCAGTTCCAGCAGTTCGTTGTTTTGCTGGGCAATCGCACTGACGAGCTGGACGATGGCCGGCCCGGTGTTTTCTACTTCCAGCGCATACCTGGCGTTGCCATTCAGCGATAACAGGGTTGGCGAAGCGCCGCCGAATTGATCAAGCGCCAGCGGCTTGATGGTCGTGAAGCAAATTCGCGCCAGGCGTTGCTGGCCGCGCGCGATGAGATTGGCGGGCGTATCAAGGGCGATGGTACGGCCAGCATCCATGATGCAGACGCGATCACACAACAGTTCGGCTTCTTCGATATAGTGCGTCGTCAGCAGGATGGTTTTACCCGATTGTTTCATTTGCCCGATGGTGTGCCACAACTGCCGCCGCACCTGCGCGTCCAGGCCGGCGGTCGGCTCATCTAAAAAAACCATGTCGGGATCGTTGACCAGCGCCAGCGCCAGCGCCAATCTCTGCTTTTGTCCGAGCGAAAGATCGCTGATAAAGCTATTGCGCTTTTCATTGAGCGCGACCAGCGCCAGCAATTCATCAAGATCGCCTTGCCTTTTGTAATAGCTGCGAAACTGCTGCATGATTTCGACGACGCGAAGCTTGTGAAAAAAGGACGACGACTGCAACTGTATGCCTATGCGTTGCTTGATCGAATCGAGCTGGCGCGTCGGGTCGAAACCGAGCACGGAAACCTTTCCTTCATCGACCGTGCGCAAGCCTTCGAGTATCTCGATCAAGGAGGTCTTGCCCGCGCCGTTTCGCCCCAGCAGGCCGAACACCTCGCCGCTGCCGATCTCCAGACTGACCTTATCCAGGGCGAGGGTACGGCCATAACGCTTGCTTACATTTTTGACGCGCACAGCCGTGTTCTCATTCACTGCCTTTTCCCTCCCTGTTGAAGAAAAGAACTTTGATAATGTAATAGCCATCCGAGTAGGGCCAGAGTGGATTCAGTTGGATGAGCCACACTTTAACGAGTAAGAGGCTCACCGCCACGGCGATCCATTGGCGTGCCAATGCGGCAGCCGGCGCCAGCCACCAGCCGATCAGCAGCAAGCTCATCAACAATAGATCGAATAGCGAACCGCTCAAGAAGACGGCCAGCAGCGATTTCCGACTCGCCTGCGAGCGGCGGAAGATCTTGCAATAAAAGCTGGGTAGAAAATAATGTAGGTGAAACCCCACTTCAAAAACGTCGAACCCATACCACTTGCCGGCCACGCCGTGTGCCACCTCGTGGCCAATCGACAGCACAAAGATCACTGCCAGGATGACGAAATAAGAAGAAGGCAAAGTGAACGAGCGGAATACCCACAATTGTTCAAGATTACTGGTCAGGATGACTGCGGCGAACAAAAAGAGCGTCGCCAATAGCAATATCCCATAGCGGTTGAAGAGAAACTTGCCATTGCGCAGCAACGGTTCGATCAAGCGGTTCGGATTGAATAACCTGATGCGATAATTCGAGGCCCTGATCGAGCGTACACGCCCCCAGACGGAATCGGTATCGACCTCCAGCAGATTTAAGGCGATGGCTTGTTTGATAAAGTCGTAGAGCTTGTCGCTGGGGAGATTCAAATTGGGATTGGCGCGCAAGCTGTAGCTGACCTCTTCGATGGTCGTGGTCTCCTCAAAGTGCTTGAGAATCTCGTATTCGTTCACGCCAATGCGAAACTTGCTTTGCGTCGCTTCGTCGAGCACGAGGTATTTTGCGCCTTCGGGCGTGAACGACAACTTCTCTTTTAGCTTGAACCGCTCCACTGCCGACCTCCTCTGTTTCGACTGTTCGCTGATGGGCTGACGATTGCCGCCTCATTGAAGCAACTGCTCTGTGTCAATCACCTGAGCGTCTTTGATCACCTGGCGAATCTTTCGCGTTGCTGCAATATCCTGTAGCGGGTCGCCGTCAATTAGCAGAATATTGGCGGCCCTGCCCGCCTCCACAGTGCCGAGCGTGCTGTTGAGATTGAGATATTCCGCAGCGGTTCGCGTGCCGGCGACGAGGGCTTGCATAGGCGACAGGCCGGCTTGCACCATCAGGCGCAACTCGTCGTGCAGCGAGATGCCATAGAAAACCGCCGGATCGCCAGCCCCCGTTCCAAGCACGATCTTCACCCCGGCGTCAGCCGCCAGCTTCAGGTTATGTAATCGGTTTCGCAAAGCCTCGCGAAAGTAGCCGCGAGCCACGGAATCGTTCTTCAACTCGAAATAATAGCCGCTGTGTTTAGCAAGGCTATCACGTATATCCGGACTGATCGTCCGGCGCACCATCTCCTGCTGGAGCAATGCATCGATCTCATTCACCTCCAACGTGGCGCTCTGGCCTGCCGCCATGTTGGAGCAGTAATAGACGCCATGCTCGAGCAGCAACTGGATGGCTTCCTCGTCAAGAGCGTCGAACGGCCCTTGATCAATTCCGTCGATGCCGGCGCGGATGGCCTCTTTCAAATCGCTCAAGCTGCCGACGCGGGCCGAGATTCGCAAGTTCACTGCATGGGATTGGTCAATAATCTCTTTCAGCAATGCAGGGGAAAGTTTCGGATACGAGTTCTCCTGATTGCCGCCGTCATAAACGACATTGACCATATTGACGCTGGCTGCCGCTAGTTCCTCTATGCTCTTTTTGACAGCCTCGACGCTGTCAATCTGGCGTGTCGCCTCGGCGGCCACCATCGCCGGCAGAAACAAGGCCGGATAACCTCCGACCGCCGTGAGCACAGGCCCATCCATAGAGATTCGCGATGCGTTAATCAGCCCGTCGCGCTCATTGTCGCGCAAGCGCGAAATCGAGGCGAGCGGATCGGCAGTGGTGTGGACGGTCGTGACGCCCCAAAACAGGCAAGCGCGCAGATCTCTGAGCACGCGCTCAGGCATAAACTCTGCCGCTGAACTTGCCGCGCCGCCGCTGCCGATCATCAGATGGGTATTGCAATCAATGAATCCCGGCAGGATCGTTTGCCCGCCGGCCTCGATGATGCGCACGCCTTTCGGGATGAGGCCGTCGCCTTCGCGGAAGACCTGCTTGATGCTCCCGTCAGCAATCAGAATGACGGCATTGTCCAGTGGAGGCCGCCCCGTGCCGTCTATCAGTGTGCCGCCGCGTATGGCTAACCCACCGGCCAGGCTCGGCCCACTGCGCAGCTTTTTGGTATAGGCAAAAAAAACCGAAACGACCAGCGCCAGGGCGAGCACGATTGTCGTCAAGGTCTTTAACATAATGGCCCCTGATCGCTGCTTGGAATCCGCCCACCGTTTGAGAGTGACAAAGGATTGAACTTCACCCGGACTCGCCGATGCGCGGCAGCCTCTATACCCAATCGTGCTCAGACGCAGCCGATTGCCGCTCCATAAAGCGTCGTCTCATTCACCCCATCCACATAGATGATTTGATTGACGTCATCATCATAGAAGCCGCCGAGCATCACGCATCCGAGGTTCAATGCCGAAGCCGACAAACAAATATTTTGCCCGACGTGTCCTGCCTCCAGCGTCATAAAACGGTATGAACGCTCGCCGTACTTGACCGAACTGCGTTTTTGAATGCCGGTGATAATGATGGCCATGGCGACTTGTTTAAACATCTCCTCGTAGAAAAACGCGATCCCCAGTTCGTCCTCGAACAATCCGGAACGAACATTTTCCAGGCTATGCTCCTGCACGTTGTAGTGATAAATCGCCGGCGACAATCCCTCCACACGAAAACAGGCGGCATAGAGTTCCAGAGGATAGAGCGCGCCACCCGAAGGCACGGCGCGCACTTTCTGCTCGACGTTAAAGGGAAGGGTAAAGCTGCTGGTGATGCCATAGCTGTTACGCAGAATCGTGCTGACATTGGCCAGGGAAAGCGGGCGACCGCTGAATTCTCTGATCGACCGTCGCTTTTGAACGATCTCTTTGAAGCTCTCGGCGAGCGGCGGCTCGGCAAGCTCTCGATCACTGGGAAGCGAGATGGCGGGCGAGGTCGGATAAGTTTTATAAGATCGTGAAATGAATTTCAGGAAGAACTCCGCGCCGATCACGCTTAACATGCGGCGACGGAAGGTCCGGCCCGTTGCTTCGTTGAGCTTTGAAGTCTCGTGATAGATTTCGGAAACCGATAGCGGGGGATCCTCATACAGAATCCGTAGCGGGTCTTTGCGAGTTCGGTTCTGTAGAATGTTCATGGCTTATCTCCATAGACCGCAGATTAGGGCAACGGATGCGGGTCGAAGTTTAATTCCTCTTCACGAGGCGGCGTCTGGCGATGGCCGAGCGCCACGGGCACGCTGTACAGGCGCGGCCCGCCGAGAAACATATCGCGGTCGCCATGCAGTAGCTGAAGACCCGGAGCGATAACCCGCACGACTTTGAAGCCCACCTCTTCAATATCCGGCGTGGTCAAATCAACGACGATCATGTCAATATCGTGCGCCGCGAGTTTTTCCAGATATACCTCTATATCGCCGCGCACCGAGCCGGTTGAGCGGTTCGGAATCTCACTCAGCCGCACGGTTGCTCTGGGGGCGGTGATGAACTCCAGCGCTTGGAAGTGTTGCGGCGCTCGGGTATAGAAGGTCGCATGATCCTGGAAATCGCGGACCGTCGAAAAGTCCGGCGCATACTGCCAGTTCGGGTTCTCTTTGATCAGGTAGCGCACATAGGGACGGCCATGTGCTGCTTCGACGAGGCTCTTGAGAGCGGCCAGATGAGTTGCCGGATTGGCCTGGCTGCCGGCGTTGATCATCCGGCCATAGTTTGATCCGCCCACCAGCAGGGTAAAGAAAACCGGTATGCCCAGGTCTGTCGTCACGTCGCAGAGATAGTAGCGCATGCCCGGTCGCGCCAGATGCTCACTGAAGATGTCATGAATCGGGCTGGCTTCATCTACCTCGACGTGCGGCACGCGCAGGCGGTTCATCCAGAAACAACAGAGCGCATCGCGTTCGACCACTTCGCCGATGGCCGACAGAATGGCCTCTTCGAGGGTGTTGCCGCAGGCCAGGCCGGTCGACGTGGTATTCGTGATGTAGACCTCTTTGCGCTTCTGGTTGATACGGTAGGGTAGATAAGTCAGGCAGGCAGGCACCAGTGTGGGGCGCTTGCGCTGAAGCGAATAGCCCCAGGTCCAGCTTATGGGCGTATCGGTCGTAAATGGTTTGAAAGGGAAGTTGGGCTGCTGATACTGGCGCTCGGAAAAGAGTCCGAACTTCGATGGATGAACGGCATCGTCCGCCACTTCATTGTAGCTGGCAAAGACAAACTCGTCCGGCTCATAGTAGGCAGCGCAATAACGCTCAACCGCCTCGCCGATGGTCGCCGCGATGGCGCGCTGCCTTTCGATAGCCGCGCCCCCTGCGCGGTTGACCTGCGGTGCCTGGTCGAGCGGGTTCGCCTGGCAGGCGACCGCGCCGAAGGCAAAGATTTGCGGGTCGCCGTGTTCAAGATAGTTCGGAATGATTGATCGGATGATCCCGCAGAGCGGGTCGAACAATCGCTCGCCTTTCTTGAGTGACACGTCGAGACCTGCTCGTTCGACATCGCGCAACTGTATCTCTCTCATCACACTCCCTGCCAGGGCGAAGTAATCGGCTTGCTGCGCGCCTTTCCGCAATCCGGGCAGCGCGGCAGCCTGAGAACCTGATGCGGAATCACTTCCAGCGTCAGGGCATCGACGGTGATGAACTTGCCATAGGTTTCGGGCTCGTGGAAACCGGACGCGAATTTGAACACCTCGATTGCCGCCATGCTGGCAACCATATCGGTAAATGGGGCGAGCGCCCCGGTTTGCGTCCGGCGCTCCCTGCCGTCGGTCATGGCCCAGTTTTCCCAGGCGACATACTCTTGATAAAAATCGAGATTGCGCACCACGCGCAGATGTTGACACATCAAACAAGGCGTCCGGCCCGGCACGACGAAGGGGCCGACGATCCCTTCGATGCCATTAATCAAACTGATCAACAAGGGGATGTTTAAGTTCAATGATTGAGTGTTCGCCCACCTCAACATGGCCGGTTCGGGGCGATCAAAGGCCGCCAACAGCAGGCTCGGCTTCTCCTGTTCAATCGCCGCTTGAATGCGTTCCTGGTCATCCAGCGCAACGCCCATGGCCGCAAAACGAATGAAAGGATTCAACTGATTGATGGCGCTATTGTCTTTCAGGTTCGGAGCAAATATGTGCCCGAGGCCGGTGCGGGCAGCCTGCGCGGCAACGCCGGTTGCCAGCGTCCCGTCGCCGATGATCAGCAAGCGGCTCGCGCTCAGACTTTTGTGATAGTCTAAAGGCGTTCCCTGATCCAGAGCGATGTCGAGGAAGATCATTTGCCGGCGATAATGGGCAAGCTCTTCAGGCGTCAGGCTGCTCTCGCTATAGACGGCGGCATCTTCGACAAACTTCGCCGCCTTCAACCTATCGATGACCGCACCAATGACCTCTGGACTGGCAACGTCGCTGAGGCGGCTGGCAATCTCGTCGAGGGTATGCTCGCCATCGAGGAGCGGCAAGAGCTTGTCGAAAAGCGTTCGGACCGTCGCGCCGGTCAAGACACTAAGCACTTCGGAACTGCGCACCTGGTAACGGTCGCTGGCTTCGGCAATGACATCATAGTGCTCTTTGAACTTTGGTCTGAACATAATCTTGCTCACAGAGTTGAATTGTTGTTTAGTTAACAGAAACTTGGACTAGCGCGAGTATCTATGAGATGGCTCTACCGAGCAATGAATTCCGGCTGAACAGTGGAAATACAGAGACGAACGGCGGCATTGAGGCAGCGAACAGTAATTATCCACACTTGTTACCGCGATTCCGCACACGGTTCGCTGCCTCGGATCAGCACCCTGCTAGGGCGGTCATCATCTGGAAGGCGTGTCCTCTGACGTTCCCGTATCCAGCAGGCAGCAACAGCAACAGCAGGAGCCGGCTGAGGCCACCAGTAGCTCGATCTTTCGATCAAGCACTTCGATATGCAAATCGGACGTCTGAGCGGGCAGTCGTGGCGTATCACCGATGGTCATATCTGGATTTTTCATGAGTTTTCCCCTGAAGCGAAAAGTGTAGTTAGGCGATTTTTCTTCTTGCTTTATGGAACACTGGCCAGGCGGCACCTCCGGCCTTTTGAGGATCAAAAGATTGACCACGCGACACACCACGAAAGCCTGCCGCGTGGCCAATCAAGAAGGTCGCAAACCTTATTTAGGCGGCCACTTCTTTGACGGTCGACGAACAGCACGAGGTCGTTGAGCAAGTGCCAGCCGCTGCCGCCATCAACTCGACGCGATGATCCAATACTTCGATATTCAGGTCAACGGTAACGGGTGTTGCTTTGACTAGGTTGTTCATGTTTTCTCCTTCTCACGGGTTTATTAGGCTCAACGCTACTGACCATAAACTCACGTCCTCTTTCAATTCCCTATACAGCCGGGGTAAAAGATTGATGGGCATACAACCAATAGCGGAACGTCGCAACCATGTGCAAAACGAATGCCAGCTTCGATGGCGCTTCAGGCCGCCAGGTCTGCCCGGTCGGCGCAGTCTCGCATATTAATTAAAGTCAAGACAGAAAAGGGTTTTTGTTACACTTGTAGATTTCAAGCTGGTGAGCCCGGCATCCGGTTAATGGCTGGCCGGGCGGTGCGCAGGCAATCAAGTTGCTACTCTGGTTGCCTCTCGGGAATCCCGGTTGCTAAATCCGCTGGCAAAGAAAAAAGGCGGCGATACTTCTTGCGCAATCCAAATGTTGAGAGGCCAAGCTGTCGAGCTGCTCTGGCGAAATTCCAATTGTGCTTGACCAGGGCTTCGCGAATCTTCTGGCGCTCTAAGGTGGCAATGATCTCTGCGAGCGTCTGTTCAGACGGGTTATTGGCGTCGCGGTTGGGGCTCGGCGCATGCCTGAGCTCGGCGTGATGATCCCGTTGTAATTTGGTGAATTCGTGTGGCAGATCGGCAGCCGAGACGATGGTTTTGTTCTCTGCCAGAGCAATCATTCGGAGAACGAGATTGCTCAACTCGCGCACGTTCCCAGGCCAATCATAAGCGATCAGATGGTCCAACGCCTCTTGCGAGAATTGAATGTGCCCGTTGCCTTTTGCATGGAGATATTTGTCGAGAAAGAAATTGATCAGCAGCGGAACCTCCTCGCGGCGGTATCGAAGTGGCGGCACTTTGATGGGGATGATATTCAGCCGGTAATAGAGATCGGCGCGGAAGCGACCCGCATGTATCTCCGGTTCGAGATCGCGATTGGTCGACGCGACCACGCGCACACTGACGTAGGTTGGATGGCTTTGGCCGACCGTGTGAATCTCGCCACTCTGTAAAAACCTTAGTAGTTTAGGCTGCAATTCAAGCGGCAATTCGCCGATCTCGTCGAGGAACAACGTACCGCCGTTGGCAGCGCGAATGATGCCCGCTTGTTCACGGATGGCACCGGTAAACGCCCCTTGCTTATGGCCGAACAAGTGGCTCTCAAACAGCTCCTTGGTAATGGCCGCACAGTTAACCGGAATAATGGGAAACTGTTTTCTCAAACTACGCAGGTGGAGATAATAGGCGACCAATTCCTTGCCGACGCCGGTTTCGCCGGTGATCAAAACGGGCGCATCGCTGCGGGAGGCCTGCTCGGTGATTTGTATGATCTGGTGCATGGCCGGGCTGCAATAGGTGATTTGATGGGAGGCTTCCGTATGCGCAGGGCGAACCGCCGCTAGCGACCTGGCAGCGCGAATGCGCGCCGCATGGTTATGATTAAAGCTGCCAAAGGCCTTGTCCAACTCTTCAGTGACTCCCTGAAGATAGGCATAGAGATTCACCTGCGCTTCATCCATCGGCGAGTTTTTGGGGAGATTAGACAGCAATGTGATAATCGCCCCGCGCAGGTTAGCCACCAGCAGCGCCAGGCCATCGCGAGGCATATCCTCAATCGCCTTATATCCTTGGTTCACCATATTTCGCTTTGTGGTTCAGTCAAAAGCTCGTCAACCCGATCCCCCGCCTGCCATCAGCCGGGAAAGGAATTTGGCAACGCCAGCCACACCCGTGGCCGCTTCATGAAAATAAATTGCAGGCTGCTGCGATGCATGACTTGCCAGTAGTTCTGGCAAACAACGGGGAATTTCATTGACACGGCAAAGCCGCTAGAGATTGACCGCTTGCTTATGACACTTAAGATTCGCCGTAAATCCTTAGCGCGCCTGCGATGAGAATTTACGATTTCACAGGGCTGTGCTTGAGCAGCCCTACCGCTTTCTTCAAGTGCGGAACTCTTTCTCGACTGAGCGGCAGTTCCAGACCGTTAGTCAGTTTCAGCATACAGGTTGCCGAAAACCAGGGGATGATTTCCACAAGAAAATCGAGATTTAATATGGTGCTGCGGTTGATTCTGAGAAAGCCTTCTTGATTTAAGGCCTGTTCAAGTTCGGCGAGCGTCTTGTTAATTAAGAACCGCCCCGTCGCCGTATAGACAAAAACCAGCTTGTCTTCGACTGTGATGTAAATAATATCCCGCAACCTGACCAGCATCACGTGGCGGCCCTTCTGCACGGCAATCCGCGATATATAACTCGATTGGCTGCGGTGCAGGGCACTCAAAAGCTGCTGCACCGCCTGGCCTTGAGAGATATCCTCGCTGTGTAACGCCTGCCGCACCCGCCCAAGCGTCTTTTGCAAGCGCGCCGCCGTCACAGGCTTCAGCAGATAATCGATGGCATTCACCTCAAAGGCGCGAATGGCATACTGATCATAGGCGGTCACAAAGATGATCAAAGGGAAATGGCTCAAGCTATTGACCACTTCAAAACCGTTCAGGCCGGGCATCTCGATATCGATGAACAGCAACTCGGGTTGCAGTCGAGCGATCACCTCAACCGCCTCCAGGCCATTGGTCGCCTCGCCGATAATCTCGATGTCCGCCTCGCCGGCGAGGCGGTCACGCAGTTCCCGTCGAGCCAACTCTTCATCATCGACCAGCAGTGTGCGCATACGCTATTTCCTATGCGACAATCGGGATTTGTAGAGTCACGCAAATTTCATAGCCATCGTAGCCAATCTGCATATCATGCTCGCCCCCGTAAGTTACCGAACACCGATCATCAACGTTTTTCAGCGCGTGGCCGTCGATCAGCCATCGATCCAGCGGTCGGTCGGGGGGCTGTTCGGCGGTATTAGAAACGCTGATGGCAAAATCCGCTTCGCTCTGCACGACCCGTATGCGAATGCACCCGGAGCCGATGTTTTTGGCGATGCCGTGTTTGATGGCGTTCTCGACTATCGGTTGCAGAGCGAGACCTGGAAGCCGAAGTTGACTGAGATTGTCCGGGCAGCGAATATCCAGCTTCAGGCGATTTCGAAAGCGCACCTCTTCGATACTCAAATACGATTTGACAAACTCCATCTCCTCTTCGAGCGATACCAAACGGGTGTTCGTACACCTGAGCATGTAGCGATACATTTCCGCCAGCGCCATGAGCATTTCTCTGGCCGCTGTCGTGTTGATGCTCAACAAAGAGGTGATCGAACTCAACGTATTGAAAAAGAAGTGCGGGTTGATCTGCGCCTGCAAGGCGCGCAACTGCGCGGTGGCCGTCCGCTCGGCGAGGATCTGTTCCTGCAACTTGCTTTCATAAAGCATCCGTTCGGCCTGACGCACCTCTGCGCGAAGCTTGGAGAACGCACTGATGACGAGCGTCAGCACACAGCCCAACACTGCCGATAACGCGAGCCCCGCCCGCATGTTCTCCTCTGCGATAATGTGAACGCTTAATGTCCACCACATGACATAAGAGCTGAACACCAGCCCCAGCAGCGTGCCGGCCAACAGGGTCAAAAGCCGCAACGGAACGAACACCGTCTTCGGCGAATGCCCTAATACGCTCTGCAAATACTTGGCAGGCAGCGCGCAGGTAATGTAGCAAGACATGCTCATCAGCACGCCGAAGAGCATGTAAAAGAGCAAGGTTCTCGCCGGCGTTTCACCGGCGACGACATCGGCAATTGGTCGGCGTGAAAGGAAGCGAATGGTATAGCCGATCAGCGGGCCTGCCAGCAGACCAAAGGCCAGCAGGTATAGCGCACGCTTGAGCAGCAGGTATCCGGCTGGCGGAAACAGGTAAGCGTATTTCCGCCAGCCATCCAACTCGGCAGGCGCGGGCCGCACTGCCTGTGTGGCGCTCTTCGAAGTGTGGTTCATGCTGCCAGTGCCTGTCACTGCACGTCTATCTTATAGCCGTTCGGATCGACTGTAATGTTGCTGACGACGGAAATCGTTTTGGCCCAGGCAGGCGACCGCGGCTGCCAGCGCAACGTCACCTGGTTGCCCTCCTTTTGCGTGACGACCGTCCCCTCTGATACCTTGGCGCTGCCGCTCATGTCTATCTGATAGGTCACTTCAGAACCGGGCTGGCCAGAGGGCGCTGCCAGCAGATTCAATTCCGGCTTGAAGATGATGCGCATGGAATGATCTTCGCTCTGCGCCGAGATAGAGCGCAAGACGAGGCCCTGCGCGGTTTCGCGGGCGACCAAGATCAATTGCGACGCGCCCGGCTGGCGCGGGCTCACTTCGCTGATCGTCAGTTCGTCGTCGTGACGCGCGGTGATGCGCAAAAGGCGCTCGTTGTTGTGCTCATCTACGAGCGTCCATTGCGCACTCTCCTTCAAGGCCGGAGGTGACGCCTTCACCTGCCAACTCTCTTTCCCTCTCATCAAGCTGCCATACTCGGAGTCTATGGAATAGGCACCGCGAAAGGCAACAAAATATGGCGGACTGCTGATCTCAGGCCAGGGCGCAGCCGTGCTCACCTTATCGCCGATCTGCACGGTCGTGCCCTCACCGGCAGCCGTGCCGAGCTTGCGGCAGGAGAAGCTTAATCCCTTTCGCCTGCCAGGCGCCACGCCGCCGCCGCGCTCGGATGGGTCGGAGGCCATGATGAACTGCCAGCGAATCAACTGACCCTGCTCGTCTTTGAAGGAGAAGGCATGCGTGGGCTGCTCGCCGACCGTTTCCGTAACATGATACTCAATGGCGGTCTGCCGCGCGTTCTTTCCCTCAGCGGCCAGGGCCTTCATCAGGGTTTCAGAGTTGCAGTAGAAAACTCTTCGCCCGTTGGCCTTTTCGGTCAAGGTGATAAAGTAGACCGGCGGCTTGGTTTGAAAGAGCGACGCCTCAATCAAGGTATACTGCGGATTATCGGTTATCCATTGAAGGAAATACTTTGGCGTATAATCGTATTCAAGGATAACCGGCAGAATCAGTAGCGGCACGGCGCTCGCTGCTGCCGGCGTTGGTTGCCCGGCGGGGGCAGCCTGCGGCGTTTGAGCATTCGTCGCTGAAGGGTTTTGCGTCGGCTCAACCGCCGGTTGGGGTTGTGCGGAACTCGGTTCACGGGCTCCTGCATTGGTATTTGAATAGCCTGCTGCACAGGCGGTCAGAGCAATCAAAGCCAGGATGATTGCCGAGCGGCTGAGTCTTTCTCCTTGCATAATAGTCTCCATGAATCGCACTTTGAGTTTTACCTTGCCGGCGGCTCACGCACACCGCTATGGCTTTGACACTAAAAGCTGAAACGCATGCCGAATTCTATGCGCCGGGCAGCAAGCGCGTTGTTGGCCAAGCCAAAGAACGGCGACGTGATGACGCCGTTCAGGCCCGTCAGGTTTGTGTGATTGAGCACGTTGCTGGCGCGGGCATTGATCGTCAGCCGGTATTGCCTGTCATTGCGCTTTCCCGGTTCAGCGGGGTGCGCATTATTGCCCAGCACGAACGTGCGACTTAGATTGAGATCAACCGTCATGGTGAACGGGTTGGTTCCCAAATTGCGCGGCAAATTGCCGTTGATTGCGTCCGCATCGAATACGCCGTATCGAGTGACGATGGCATTCGGATCATTCAAGTCGACCACATCTGGGCGGTCAGTGAAGCTGCCATCGCCGTTGTTGTCGCGCCCTGTCGTGATGTTGAAAGGCGTCCCTGAAGCGGCATTGACAGAGATTGAGGCGCGCACCGCCCAGGGCATATTCAGAAGTGCAACGACGAATGCCCTGTGACGCGCTTGCCAGGATGGCCGCGCCCATTCGCCCTCCAGCGTATAACTCGATTGCGGCAGGATGAAGGGACTGTCTGTATCAGAATGAAAATTGAAAAATAGATAACCAGAGTAGATGTTGAAATACTTGTTGGACGCTTGATTGACTCCGACAAAGAAAACCTGACCGTCAACCTTGCCAGTCGATTCAAACTCCAGAATATTCTCATCCACGCCGAATGGACGCTGCGCCGCGACGGTATCTGTCAGGCTGTCGAGTATGGGCGCATTGAGATTGCGTGACCGCAGCGCATTGCGCCCGTAAGACCAGGATTGACTGGCCTGAAACTTCCAGCCACGGGGTAGCTGGTGCTCCACAGCAACCTGCATTTGCAGAGATCTGGGGGGATGCAAGTCGTCTGCAAATTGCCGGGTTGTGGCGATGGCGTGGTTGGCCGTCGCCGCTGTCGCCGGGTCTGGAAAAGCGGGTGAATCGATAATGATTTGCTGCTGGTGACGCCCATCGAGGCGTTCGGCTTCCAATGAAAGCGATTCAGCGATACGGTCATAGAACAGGCCTATGCGCCCGCGCACTATCCATTGTCGTTGCTTGTCCGGCGAATAAGCGATGCCGGCGCGCGGCGCTAAACTCAGTTTATTGGACGGACTGGTTTGCCCCTCGTAGCGCAACCCCAGGCTGATCGATAGATTGGGTCGCAGCCGCCACTCATCCTGTATGAAGCCGGCCAGCCGCCATTGGTTGACGATTGCTGAAGGGTCGCCGCTGGCAATAGAAAATCTCGTCGGCTGCCCGCCGGGAAGATGCAGCAGCGTGCGGCGGTATTGCTCCAGACCTGAAATCGCTTCAAGCACGGGCCCGTTCGGGCCGCTGATCACCTGGCCGGCTGAATCAAGCCTGGGCGCCAGCACGCCGCCGAAGATGAAAGAGCCGTTGAAGTTATCTGTCCGAAAGTCATCAACCTGATTATCCAGTAATTGGACGCCGAACTTGACGCTATGCTTGCCGGCGATGATTGAGAGATTATCAACCATCTCAATCCGCCATCGCTTCTGCCTTTCAAATTGAACGCTTGCGCCGCCGGCAGTAAAAGCGCCGGGGATGCTGATCGTGGGCGTCGTTGCGCCGGCCTGTTGCTCAATGTGTAAATTAGTGATTCCCACTCGCGCTTCATTAAGAATCTTCGCGCTTAAGGTGGTGGTGTCGGATAATTTTAAGCTGTTCTCGGTTTCGTCACTATCAAAGGCGCGATCCGGTAGATTGAAGCCGCCGACACCCTGATTGCTGAGGCGGCTCGAACTGTAATCATAGCGGACGATGAACGTATTGAGCGGATTGATCTGCCAGTCGACCCGCCCCGATCCGAGAAGCAGTCGTTTCGGCGTTGGGATGCTGGAGACGAAGGCGGTCGGCTGGAAATCGGGATTGAGGACAATGGCATTGACGGTTGCCGATTCGCCGATGTCGCGGCCTTCGAAATCAACGAGGAAGCCTAGCCGCTTTTTGATGATCGGGCCGCCCAGTTCAAATCCGTAGCGTTGCGTGCTCTGTGGAAGCCGCGCCGGCGCGAAAACCTCGCGCGCATTCAAGGCCGAATTGTTAAAGTTGAAGAAAGTAGAGCCGTTAAAAGCCAGTGCCCCAGGTTTGGTGAAGATTTGGATGCGACCGCCTTGATAAGGAGCCTTATCATATTCCGCAGAGAAAAGATCCGGATTGATGCGGACTTCGCGGATCGCCGATTTCGGCGGCAGCCGGCCCTCGACGACGAATCCATCAACCGTCGTTGTGGCCTGACCGGGGGCGCTGCCTGAAGAGGTGGCGAGCAACTGTAATTGCTCGGCAAAGCGATCCGGGTCATCCGGCAGCGCCGAGATTTCCTTCTCTTTCAAGGTCTGCGCGCCGGCGGCATTCTGCGGATCGATACTGACGTTGAGCAGACCTTCATCGTTGACCACGAGGGCTTCGTTGATCGTTGGTCGAAGCACGATTTGGAGGCGATGTTCAGGCGATGAAAGATTGATATTGATAGCTTCCTCGTGGGCGGCGAACCCTTCCAAGATGACTTGCAGGGTATAGCGACCCGCCGCGAGATTGGCGAAATGAAAGCGGCCATGTTCGTCGCTAATGGTTTCTGAGATTTGATTCTGGCTATCTTTAAGAGTAAGTTTTGCCCCAATAACGAAATCGCCATTCTGATCTTTGAGGTCGCCCATTAAGCTGGCGGGCCGGGCCTGCGGCTGCGCCAAAAGGGTCTGGACTGCCATCGTCAATATCAGAAAAGCCGCCACGGCAACTTGCCGGTTAATTGAACGGATGCGGGCGCTTCCTCGTGCAAACCGAGATGACGAACCGTACCTTGGAGTGGCTGGCATTAACATAGCTTTTTACAACTTGCCGAACCGGATTCGAGTGCGATTTTCATTACCAATGGACGCTCGTCATTCTATTACTTCGTTCGATTCGGAACAATACTCAGAAGCTGAATCGTTGAAAAGACACGCTGAATTGCACCCTGAACGGACTCATTGGTGAGCCCGGGCCGATGCCCTGAGCCTTTTCAGGCAGTCGTGCATCCAATTGAAGCGAAAATCGAGGGTGTGGCAGGCGGATGCCTTTGTGTGCTACTGTCTGTTGTCATCGAGTTAATCAATCCATGTTGATGTTGTGTCCAATCTGCGCCGATGAGTTTCCGGGCAGCCAGTCGCATTGCCCGGCGTGCGGCTTCGACCTGTTTCCAGTGACGATGGATGAACGGACAGCCGTGCAGTTGGAAGCGGCGGCTCGACGCCCTGTTGAATACGTCGAATTATGCCGCCCGCGACTCTATCCGGTTGCCATGCTCATCAAGCAGGTGCTTGAGCAGCACGATGTGCGTACCATCGTGCAGGGCGGGCATTCGATGTCGGTGATGCCGCATCTGGCGATGTTCGGCGAATTGCGCCTGCTGGTCGATAGCGAAAGGATCGACCTGGCGCGGCGGGTTTATGCCGCCTATTTCGAGATGGGCGACGACATGGAATTTTCCGTCGAAGAGTAACACTGGTCGCTTCTCCCGCGACGGAGAGCGGTGGGCTTTGGTTGGGAAATGAAAGGGCCGCGCTGAATGACGTATCAGCGCGGCCCTGATTGCTCTGGATGGTCAGGCTTCAGGCTTTTCTGAACGAGGCTGCGAGCCCGACGGCGATGCCGGTGGCGAGGGCCAGCAAGAGTTCGAGCAGGCCGATGAACTTCGCCGCCCGCCCGCCGAGTTGCAGATACTTCGCTCCTTCAGCAGCGATCAGGAAGACGATGCTCCACGCCAGCAACGCTTTTTGCAGCCCGGTCAGCTTCTTCATCTTAAACGCTAACGCCTCGGCGAAGTCGATGACGGCAACGCTTGCTCGGCAGGCCCCGGTTGCATACGCGACAGCGGATTCAACGAGAAGCGCACAGGCGCGGGGCCGCCGTACATGGTAATGACCTTCTTAATCGTTTCATCCTGAGCCGCGCGGAACGAATGCGCCGAGCCGCCGCGATTGTAAATCACAAACAGCAAGGGCCCGCGTGTCCGTGTGTAGGCGACGCCGGCAAGCGCGCTGACGCCTGAAAGCGTCCCTGTCTTGCCGACGACCGCCGCGCGATAGGCATCTGTGAAGCGGCGTTGCAGTGTCCCTGCATCCACGCCGGCCACCGGCAGTAGCTGATCAATCGTCAGCCCTTTGCCGTCAAGGTAAGCAATCAACTTGCGCAGGATGGTAATCGTGCTGCGCGGCGAAATGTAATTAGCGCCCAGCCCTGACGGCGTAGCGAACTGCACTTCATCGTCTTTGAAGCCGACCTCCATCTTCAGGAATCGCTCGACCGCATCCGGGCCGCCGACGAGATTGCCGATCACGGTCGCCATCCAGTTGTTCGAGAAATCGTTCAAGCCCTTCAGCACGCGCAGCAGCGGCAGCGACGTATGCACCGCCAGCGGCTTGAGCGACACGGTGTTCACGGTTGGGCTGGTGATGGTTTGACCGGATATCTTCAAAGACGGCGGCGCGTCCATCTGGCCGTTCGGGATTGGCACGCCCTCAGTCGCACGCATCGCCAGGAAGCGCGGGTAAGCATTTTTGGCTGCGGCACTCCAAGAGTCCGACGATAAGGCGCTGCGCAAGCCCTTGGCTGAGGCGTCAAGCGAGGTCGAGAAGTTGAAATAGAAATGGCCGAGGACGTAAAAATTGCCATCCACTTCGCGGATGCCTGCACGATTGAGCTTGTCGGCAATCATCATCGCGTTCTCGTAGAAGAACGCCGGGTCGCCGCTGCCAATCACATAGAGCGAGCCGTGCAGGATACCTGTCGTCGGATCGAGCGCGCCGTCCGTGTAAAGCGACGTGCGGAATTTGAAATCCGGGCCGAGCCGCGAAATGGCGGTCAGCGATGTTGCGACTTTCGTTACAGAAGCTGGATTGAAAAGCCTGTCGGCGTTGTGTTCGGCCAGCACGTCGCCCTGAAGCGTGGCGACGATGAAGCCCTGATTTTCGGCGCTGAAGCCGCGCGCCGCGAGGCTGTCAGCATAGGCCTGCACCAGCGGATTCAGCGGCGGTGCCGCCGGGACGCCCGGTACTTGATTGGCCAGCGGCGACTGCGGACTGCCGAGCGCCGTGTTCAGTTGACTGGCCCTGGCGGCATCAGGCGCAGGAGCCGGCACGGTGTTGGCCATCGCCAGTGTGCCTTTGGCTTCAGGGCCTGTTGCAGTCATTGAAGGCGTTGCCGACAAGGTCGCCGTCGGCGGCGTGAGCGGTGCGGCCTGTTCTCTGGACCATTCCTGGGTCAGGAAGTTGTGAACGCCGGCGCTGTGCCCGCCGCCACCGAGGGCGCTGACATTGCGCTTCGTCCAGCGCGAGCCGCGATAGCGGCCACGTCCCCGCGCGATCACGCCGCGACCATGTCGCCCGCGACCGGCTCTGGCAGAGACTCGGCTCGATTTGCCGCCGCGCTGGCTGGCTTTCGCATGTCGCGCCGACGCTTTGCCGGCTTTCCGCGCTGAGCTGGCATGGCCAGACCTGGAACCACGCTTCACCGGCGCAGCCAGGGCGAGCGAACACATCAGCGTGATTGCGAGAACTGCGAAGAGGATGCGTAAGGGAAGGAAGCGTGATCTCATAAAACTGATAACCATCCTGGTTAGAAATGCTCGTCCGCCACTCCGTCCATCAGGTCGAAGCGCCGAACGACTTGCCGGTCGGCATGTCCACTAGCGAAGCTCCAGCGGGACCTGCTACAACTCGTCATGATGATCGTTCGGGGGCTAGGACCGAGCGTCCTTTAAGGCGTTCCATCGTACAATAACATAGGTCGCAAGCAGATGCTACTGCATAATAAAAACGCAATAGATTTACCTCCCCAGATCGGGCAACGTACTTCGCACGAAGGCAAAAAGCATCACGGCGTTGGCCATCCCGTCGGCTTGGCGACAGGGCAATTCATTTTTGCCTTGCCACCGCAGGTGGCCGGTCAACCAATATGCTGCCATAAAGAATCTAATTGAATGTCAGGGCGCTCTCGATTATGATGATCCCGCCTGCGCTATTAAAACCGGCTCGGTTGGCCCCGCAGCCGGTCGCAGTGAAACGCCTCCAATAAATTTAAGGTTGTAACAACGGTTCAGTCTTTGCCGTTGACAGCAGGACTCCTAATACCGTGGAAGGAGCAAAGACCCCTCAGTCTTTGGTGTGTATGCGAAATGTCTACCT
>JBBWZK010000117.1:0-7876 GCA_039648975.1 Blastocatellia bacterium | reverse complement strand
CTTCTCAAGTTCTTTGTTGAAAAAGATGTGGCGCTGCAGGTCGATGCCGACTAGCCCGACGACGATACTTCGTGCGCGGTCGCGTGCCAGTTCACCTGCAAGCGTAATCGGTTCGCTCGACTTGGTTCCCGCCGTGATCAAAATGCTACCCGCGCCGCGCCCGCCTGTCAGCCCACGACACGGGGCGCGCGCCGCTGCCGGATCAGCGGCAACCACATCCGCGCCCGATTTCTTCGCCAACTCGCAAGCCGCTTGATCAATATCAATGCCGATCACCTGACAGCCGGCGGCCTTCAATAGTTGAACGGTAAGCTGGCCTACCAGTCCGAGCCCGATGACGGCAACGGCTTCGCCCAGTCGGTTGTCGGCCTGCCGGACGCCTTGCAAGGCAATCGCGCCGACGGTCGAATAACTCGCGGCTTCGAGCGTTGCCGCTTCCGGCACGTTGGCGCAGAGGTTCCTGGGAACGAAGATGACTTCAGCGTGCGACGCATAACCGCCGCCGGCACAGGCGACGCGATCTCCAACTTGAAACTCCGTCACGTCGCGCCCGACTGCGACCACTACACCGGAAGCGCTGTAGCCGAGCGGCTTCATCTGATTAAGCTTTGATACGACTTTTTCATAAGTCGAGCGCCAGCCTTCGCGCTTGAACGTATCGATCACCTGGCGGACGAGGTCTGGGCGTTCTTTGGCCTTGCCGACCAGCGAGCTTTGCGCGGTTTCGACTGCCGTGCGCTCGGTGCCGGCGCTGATCAACGAATAAGCGGTGCGCACCAGAACACCGCCACTGCGCAGCGCCGGCGGCGGCAACTCTTCGACTTTCAATTCACCTGTGCGGTAATTCTGGACGACTTGCTTCATATCAGTAGGCAGTAGGCAGTCAGGAGTAGGCAGTCAGCGTTTCGTCTTTCGACTGCTTACTGCTTACGGCTGACTGCCTACTGATCTAAATCAGCGGATATTCTGAGCGGCGGCGGTGCCTGTAGCTTTGCAGGACTTTGTGAACCTGACGCGGGCTAACCTTAGGAATCTGTCCGGCGATGCTGTAATGCAAACCGTGTTCGGGCGGCTCAGGCGCTTGCAGATAAGCCTGATAGGCATCAAGTATCTGTTGTTGGATTTCCGGCGCGGGCCCGGGAACGTTGCCGAAGGCGCGCTCGTCGTCATGCAGCACATCGAGCCAGCGCAGCACCTGCCAGCGGGTCACGTAACCGAGCGTTTCGGCGAGCTTCTGCGGCAGTTCGGTCAAACGATAGCGGCCCTTATCCATCTCTTCCCAGTAGAGCTTTTCGATCTCGAAAAGTTGCTGGCGCGACGGGCTGGGCGTCGGCGAGCTTTCATACTGCGCCAGCGACCACTCGCGTATGACTTTCATGACCTGCTTATAAGGCACGTTGAGCGCCGCACTGATGGCACGGCGGCGACCGCCGTCCGGGCGATGGCCGCTCTCGACGAAGCGCTGATACATCTCGATGGCGCGCTGCTTAATCTGCTCGGTCATCGTCGCCTGGGTTTGCATCTGCTCGCGTATGACATCGGCGACGAGCTGGCGCTTGACCCAGAGACGTGTGGCAATCTGCGAGTGCAGCTCTTTGGTCTGCAAGGCGCGATTGCTGAATTCGCCCTGAAAGAGTTCGAGGATGCGCTGGCGCAATTCGGGAGTCAGCGTCGTCGCTTTGGGGGCGCGCGCCGGTTTGGCTTTGCGCAGCACAGGCGGCGGCGGTGGCGGCGCGGGCACCGGGCGCGGCGCGATTCGTGGAGCGGCGGCGACGACTCTCGCTTCGGCGGGAACGTGCTTCACCACGCGCTTCTTCATGCACTTCAGGCAATAGGCCGCTTTGCGATCCGGCGAAAAGAAAGTCGCATTGCAGACCGTGCAGGTTCGACGAAATTTCATTCCACTCATAACTGTCCTCATAGTCTAATTAGCCATCCGGCAAACTTCAACCCGACAATTGAATAACCAGGCATATAAGGTTTTCTGGAACGTTGCGCTCTCAGCCTTGAGCCAGTCCCGTTAGAGACGAAATGTTTATAGTTACCAGCGTCGAAGAGTACCCAAGCCCCGTCGGGGCGAAATGTCAACATTGCGCTCCTAACCGAGCTTGGACTTCTTTTAATCCAACGCTTCTATAAACATTTCGCCCCTATGGGGCTGATGATGCCAGCAATCCTCACGTGCCTTGATTTTATAAAGAACGATCACATGCGCCAAAATTCATCAAACAGGCGTTTGCTGTCGCCTTCATTCCTTGATCGCATAGGCCAGCAGCACCTGCGCCATGGCGGCGAGCGGCAGCATCGCGTTGGCGCAGCCGCGCTCAATGACGGCGCGCGGCATGCCGAAGACCACCGCCGATTCGTTCGACTCGGCCAGCACACAGCCGCCCGCCGCGCGCACGGCTTCAGCGCCACGCGCGCCGTCTTCTCCCATTCCGGTCAGCACCACCGCCAGCAGTTTATCGCCCACGGCTGCGGCTGCCGATTCAAACACGACATCAGCCGACGGCAGATGAAAATCCCCCGCCGCTGCTTCAGTAATGCGAATCACTTGCGCACCCTCGCCGCTTTCTACGGTCGCATGCTTGCCCGCCGGCGCGACGTAGACATGATGGCGGCGCAGCATGTCGCCATCGCGGGCCTCGCGCACCGTGTAATGCGACAGCGCATTCAAGCGGTCGGCGAATGGCTGCGTGAAGCCTGTCGGCATGTGTTGCACGATGATAATCGGCACCCTCAAGGATTCCGGCAATTCGGCGATGAGTTTTTGAATCGCCGACGGGCCGCCGGTTGACGCGGCGATGCAAATCAATTCGATCTCGGCGTTGCGCGCTTCGCGTTCAGCGGCCAGCACGGCGGCCTTGGCATCTTTGCTGATCACTGCGGGCGGCGCAGGCTTCGCGCTTGCGGCCTGTTCAACGCAGCGGATAATCTGTGTCTCAAGCGCTGACGTCTGTGGCGAAGCGCGCGGCGCGGGCTTCAACAGAAAATCTACGGCGCCGAGTTCGAGCGCCTTGAAAACACGCTCGCGGTCGCTGAACGAACTGCACACGACGATAGGCAATGGTTGATGCGCCATCGCCCAGCGCAGCACGCCGAAGCCATCCATACGCGGCATCATCAAATCCAGCAGCATGACATCCGGCTTCAATTCGACGATCTGCCGTATCGCCACATCGCCATCATCGGCCAGGCCCGCCACGGTCAAGGCTGCCGAGCGCGCGAAGATCTTCGCAAAGCGCATGCGGTAATACGGCGAATCGTCGACGATAAGCAGGCGATGCATATTCTTTAGGGGTCGAGGGCCGGGGGTCGGGGGTCGGGCAGAGATAAGAATCTACATCTCATCAACGGCCCCTGGCCCCGGCTCCCGGCCCCTGTCATTTTCTATGTACAAGTTCGCGCCCGAATTGCACGGGCTTGAAGCCGGAGCCGAGCGGCAGCAGCGATTCCGCATGGCCCAGCAGCAGGTAGCCGCCGTCTTTGAGCAAAGAATAAATCAACGTGAGCGTCTGCCGTGCGGCGTCTTCGTCAAAGTACATGAGCACATTGCGGCAGAAGATGGCGTCGAAGCCGCCGGCGTTGGCGGTCGGCTGAAGGCGTCGCGCGTCCGGGCCGATCAGGTTCGCCTGTTCAAACTGCACAGCGGCGCGCAAGTCATCGCTGGCTTGCCAGAGACTGCGTCCGGCGTCGTGAAAATAGTTCGCCTGATAATCCGGCTCCGTCGTGCGAAAGCTCGTTGAACCATAGAGGCCGCGCCGCGCCTGCTCGATGACGCGGCGGCTCAGGTCTGTGGCCAGCAGTTGCACACGGTCACCAAGGAGCAGGCCACGCTCGGCCATCAGCATGGCAATGGTGTAAGCTTCTTCACCTGTCGAGCAGCCGGCGCTCCAAATGCGAATGGTTTCTGGCGAACGCGCCAGTTCGGGGACGATGTGTTCGTTGAACGCGTGAAGCTGGCGTTTCTCGCGGAAGAAATAGGTCTCGTGGACGGCAACCGTATCGAGCAGCGTGTCCATCTCGCCGGCGTCCATGGTCGCATCATAAGCGGCGAACGATAGCAAGCCGCGTTGACGCAGCCGCGATTGCAAACGTCGTTCGAGCACAAAGCGCGAGTTCTCGTCACCAAGCACGAAGATGCCGCTGGCCGCCGTGATGCGTGCGCGCAACCGTTGAAAGGTCGCGCTATCGAGCGCCGGCCCGCGCTCGGTGGTTGGTGTTTCGGTTTTGCTTCTTGCGTGGTTCACAGTCGACTGATCAAATCTCCGCCAGCCGCGCCACATCCAATAGCGGCACGAGGCGGCCTTCGTGTTTGAAATGCGCCGGCGCGGCCCAGCGCTCTTCGCCGGCAGGCGCTGCCGCTTTATCGTTGCCTTTGCGCTTGCGTATCTTCTCCGGCTCAAGCGCCACAAGGCCTGCGACGCGCTCGGCGAGCAGTCCCAGTTGGCTTTCGCCTTTCAATAAAATGAGACGCCCCTTGGACTCGCCGGGGTTCGCTTTGAGGCTGAAATCCATCACCAGCGTCATGCGCCCGCGCACGCTGGCGACGCCGATCATGCCGTCGGGGGCGCTCGGCAGCGGCGTGATGCGCGGGCAATCGACCACGCCTTCGGTGTGCTCGACGCCGATGCCAAAGGCTTCGCCGCCGATCTCGAAGAGCAACACCGAGACGATATCAACCGTCACATCCACCGGCTCAAGCCCGGTCAACGCCAGCGGTATAGGGCTGACCGCAGGACTGACTTTCGGTTTATCTTTCTTTTCGCTCATCAATGCTAATCTGCCCGTCCCGTAGGGACGCATGAGTTTAGGCAGGTCATTTATGGCCTGCAGCCATCGGCTTCAATTTATCATTGCCGCTTTCAACTCACATCCTCATGCTTCTCAGCATCAGCAGGCTCGGCAGATCGAGAACCAGCGCCACGTCGCCGCCTTCGAGGTCGACCGCGCCGACGACGCCTTTGATCTTGCGTGCCAGCGGCCCAAGCGACTTGACGATGATTTCGCGCTGCGCCTCGAACTCTTCGACGGCAACCGCGACGTGACGGTCGGCGGCGCGCGTGATGAAGACCGGCACGCGCGCCATTGAACGGCTCGCCGTTTGTCGCGCTTCCCCTTCATTGCCGTAGCCTGCCGCACGCGCTCGCAACGGCGGACGAAAGACGCGCGCGCCGCCGAGTCCCAGCAAATATTTCAACTCGACGAGCGGCAGCGTCTGATTGCGCCATTGAATGCTGCGCTTGCCCTCGCGCCCGATGACCTCATCAAGCGACACATAAAGCAACTCGACGATCTGCCCGACATTGATCGCATAACGCCATTCGCTGGCCCGCACGATGAAGGCAGAGATCAGCACCAGCGTCGTCGGCACGGCCATCTCAAAGCGCGTCCAGCGGCCCTTCTCAGAAGTGATGCGCAGTTCGCCGCCGAGTTCGTGTACGGTGCGTTCGACGGCATCCAATCCGACGCCGCGCCCCGATACCGCCGAGACGTGATCCGCCGTCGAAAAGCCCGCACGCAAGAGCAGGCGCAGCGTATCTTCTTCTGTCAGCGCTTCGTCGCCCGTGATCAGCCCGGCCTCGATGGCGCGAGCCAGCACGCCGCCGGCGTCAATGCCGTGCCCGTCGTCCAGTATGGCGATGACGGCGCGCGCGCCTTCAAGGCTCGCTTCAATTTTAATCTTGCCGCGTGCGTTCTTGCCCGCTAGCCTTCGCGCTTCGGGCATCTCGATGCCGTGATCTATGGCATTGCGCAACAGGTGATAGAGGGCATCGGCGAGCCGATCAACGATGGCTTTATCAAGCTGCGTCTCGCGCCCGGCGATTTCGACCGTGACCGATTTGCCAAGCTCGCGCGCCAGCCTCCCGGCCAGCCGCGCGGCGCGCGTGAAGGTCTGCGCCAGCGATACCATGCGTAACTCAACCAGGCGCTCTTCAAGCTCAAGAAACTCGCGCTCAATGCGTCGCGCGCTGAAACGCAGATCGAATTGATCGCGCGCGCCAAGCCCTGCGGCCATCAAGAAACGATCTGCCATCACCGTCAAGCGCTGCATCTCTATGGCGAGTTCGTGCGCCAGTCCCGACAGGTTATCAATCTGCGCCATCTCGACGCGCACGCTCGGCGATAGCGGCTGCAACGATTCCTGCGCGAACGCCGGCGGCAAGACGCCGCTCGTCGTTTTGTGAGCTTTATCACCAATCTTTTTCTTGCTGCGCCCGACGTTGATCAGCGCCGCGCCGGCGCGTCGCCAGGTCGACGGCCCCAGTCGCGTGATCCGCCCGTCAAATGATTCGACGACGCCTTTGAGGTCGCTCTCTTTGAACTGCGTAGCCAGCACGAGCTTGAAAGCGACGAGTTCGGGTTTGGTCGCCGATTCCGGCAGCGTCGTGATGAGTTCGCCTTTGCTTTCGAGCCTGGCGGTCAGGGCGCGGTATTGCGTGTCGAGCTTGCCCACTTCAAACTGCACGATGACCGCATAAAACGAGCGGCCCGCGTCGAGGTTTTCATTGATGCGGTGCTCTTCGTACTCGGTCAGCAGGCGGCGCTCTTTCGGCGACAGGCTCAACGCTTCAAGGCCCGATTCATCGCGCTTGCTTTTGCTCTTCGGGCGTGCCGCGATGCCTGTCAGCAAGGCGCGCATGCGCTCGAAATCTTCATCGCTTGTGGTGCCGCGCGCCGCGCCACCGACCAGTGCGGCGATGCCCGCGCCGGCTTCCTGCAAAACCGGCTTGGTCTCGTCTGTGAGCGCCAGATGACCGAGCCGCAGATCGTCGAGGATGTCTTCGAATTCATGGGTCAGCGACTGGACTTCGGGCAGGCCCATCATGCCCGATAAGCCTTTCAGCGAATGCACTGTGCGGAAGATGCGGTTGATGAGATTGATGTCCGGCAGATCTGCCGGACGGGCGGCGAGCGTGTCGAGGTCGGTCAGCAAAGAATCGAGCAACTCTTCGGACTCGGACAGGTACTCGCTTAACAGCGCCTTGTCATCAATCATAAGTCCATGGAATCGGGGAAGCCGCGCATACGCCTTTGGGCGCAGCCGGGTTCCCCGTCATTCGTCGGCGCGCGGCGTGTTGACGGGCGATTGCCAATCGCCAGGCCGCCCGCCTTACTGTTGCCGGTTCGTTGCTATCGAAGCGCTCTGCTTCGATTCCAGGTCGCGTTTGATGGCATCGAGTATGCCGTTGATGAACTGGGTCGCCTCAAAGGTCGAGAACTTGCGGGCGATTTCCAGCGCCTCGTTGATGACGACCGTTTTCGGCGTGTCCGCTTCGTAAAGAAATTCGTAGATCGCCAGCCGCAGGATATTGCGGTCAACGACCGCCATGCGCGAGATGCGCCAGTTCTCTGCCCGCTGTTTAATGAGGCTGTCTATCTCATCGAGGTGCGAGATCGCCCCTACCGCGAGGTCATTGGCAAACTCCTGCGGCACGTCGCCCATCTCATCGCCGAAGTTCCGCCAGTACAAGCCGGTCAGCTCGTCCAGGCGCGGGCGGGCGACATCGAATTGAAAGAGCATTTGTAAGGCACAAACGCGAGCCTTACGTCTGGCACCCATAAGTCAACCCTACTGCTTGATGTTTCGCTCGGAAGCGTCCACTGTCAAAATTCACGATAGAGGTTCGCAAGCTCTACAGCAGACATTGCGGCCTCAAAACCTTTGTTGCCCGATTTCGCACCCGCCCGGTCAATCGCCTGTTCGAGACTATCTGCGGTCACCACGCCGAGCGCGATGGGCAGGTTGGTTTCAAGCGATGCCTGGGCGATGCCTTTGATGACTTCGGCAGCGATGTATTCGTTGTGTGAGGTTTCGCCGCGAATGACGACGCCGAGACAGATGATGGCGTCATATTTATTGCTCTGGGCGGCG
>JBBWZK010000114.1:0-5936 GCA_039648975.1 Blastocatellia bacterium | reverse complement strand
GAATGCCCTCCCCAGGCGGCACCTTTTGAAGTGCACAGAACATGCATTCCGGAACAGGAAAGAAAAAAGATGAACCCAAGATTGGGCCATTACAATTCCCGCTATTCTTGTACCGGCCAGTATAGGTAACTTCGCCTACTTGTCATTCTGCGCCGCGACTTCTTCCGCAGTGGCCGCGCGCCAGAAGCGTATGGTCTGGTCGCGGCTACCGCTGGTCAATATCTTGTCGTCGGCAGAAAAGGCGACGAACACCACGAAGTCCGTATGCCCCTTGAGCGCGATCAACTCCTGGCCGGTTTCCACATCCCACAGCCTGACCGTTGCATCATGGCTTGCGGTTGCCAGTCGTGCGCCATCGTGCGAAAAGACTATAGACTTGACCTGATCGGCATGACCTTTGAACGTCCTGATCTCGCGGCCTGTCGCCACCTCCCATAACTTCGCCGTCTTGTCGGCGCTCCCGGATGCCAGCACCCGGCCATCCTTAGAAAACGCAAGTGAATTGACCCAGTCCGTGTGCCCGGCCAGTGTGGCGATCTCTCTGGCGCTCCCGACGTCCCAGAGTTTGATTAGATGATCGTCCCCGCCGGTGGCGAGTATCCTGCTATCCGGCGAAAATGCCAGGCAGAAGACTCGCCCATCGAGAGCCTGCGCCTTAAAAGAAGCAATCTCCTGATAGGTGGCGGCATCCCATAATTTCACGAAGCTATCGAAGCCGCCTGTAGCGATCAGCTTGCCATCGGGTGAATAAGATATGGCATCAACTTTGCCCGTATGCTCGTTGAGCGTGCCAAGCTCTTGTCCGCTTATTGGATCGATCACTTTCATGGAGCCATCAGCATACTTCACAATTAACCTCTGGCCATCGGGCGACAGCGCAAGGGTCTGGACATCCCTCTTGATGTCTAAGGGAACGGGTTGCTCTTGCCCGCTGGCGATATTCCACATACTCAAGACACCGCCACTAATTCCAACCATCTCCTGGCCGACTTGTGAATATGCCAGCATCCGTTCGCCCGGCTTGATGACCGAAAGCTCCTTGAGATTGGCGATATCCCACACCTTCACTGTGTGATCGAGGCTGGCCGAGAAAAGGCGCTGGCCGTCAAGCGAAAAAACCACGGACTCGACTGGGCGCAAGTGCCCTCTCAATGAAGCCAGTTCCTGTCCGGTGGCCCTGTCCCACAGTTTGATAATGCGGTCGTTGCTGCCGGTCGCTACCCATTTGCCGTCAGCCGAAAAGGCAACGCAATTGACCCAGCTCGTATGCCCCTTTAGCGTGATGATCGCCTTGCCCGTCGCGACATCCCAAATCCTTGCGGTCTTATCAGCGCCTGCCGTTGCGAGCTTCTTGCCATCGGGCGAAAACCTCACAGAGGCGACTTGGTCCGTGAGCCCTTCGAGCGAAGCAAGCGGTTTTCCAGTGCTCGCATTCCACACCTTCACTTTATAGTTACCTGCGGTAGCCAACCTTTTGCCGTCAGGAGATATTGCTAAAGAGAGAATGCGGGCGCCGTGCCCGTTGAATGTAGCGATCTCTATGCCTGTAGCCGTATCCCAAACCTTCACCGTTTGGTCGTGGCTTGCGGTGAACAATCGCTTGCCGTCAGGAGAAAAAACCGCCGCATTGACGCGCGCGGTGTGGCCGGCGAGCGAGGCGATCGCCTGGCCTGTCTCGGCGTCCCAGAGCCTTGCCGTCATGTCGCCGCTCGCGGTGGCAAGCCGTTTGCCATCGGACGAGAACGATACCGCGTAGACCCACTTCGTGTGGCCCTTGAGGGTGAGCAATTCCTGCCCGGTCGCCGCGTCCCATATTTTGACAATCTTGTCTTCGCCTCCCGAAGCCAGCCGCTTGCCGTCCGGTGAAAGCGCCACCGACCAGACCTGATCGTCGTGATGCAAAGTCATGCGGTCGTTGCCGCTGTGATAAAGCCGCCAGAGGTAATACCACTCGAAGCCACGCAAATCTTCTTCGTCCGCCTTCGGCCAGTTGGCTTCAAGCAGTTCTTCCAGGCGCTCAAGGTTCGTGTTGTCCCATGCCTGCCCGGCCAGGTTCATCTGCGTAGCGTAGAGTGTGCGGCGATAATTATCCGCGTTCCTTCTGGCAATCCGCGCCTGCCAGGTCGTCGTGATAATGCCGCCGATCAACATCAGCACGAACAGCACCGCAACCGTGGCCGCGACCTTGTGCCGCCGCATAAATCGGCCAGCCCGGTAGCTCAACGTCGCGTTCTGTGCCTGAACGGGATTGCCTTGCAGATGCCGGCGAATGTCTGCGGCAAACTGATCAACCGACGAGTAGCGCTGCGGCGGTTCCTTGCGCAATGCCTTGAGCGTGATGCTGTCGAGGTCGCCGCGCAGTCGTGCGCGCAGCTTGTCGGGCTTGCCTTCGCGCGTCTGGCTGACCATCTCCGGCGTGCGCTTCGGGCGTGACTCGCCATCCTTTCCGGTCTCATATTCGATCTGGTTGATGATCGTGCTTGGTCTTTCCGGCTCGGTGTCACAGATGGCGCGCTCCATCTCCAATGGCAAGCGGCTCGCGAGCTTGTAGGGGCGATGGCCTGTCAGTAGTTCGTATAACACAACGCCAAGCGAATAAACGTCGCTAGCAGTCGTGACGACATCGCCGCGCAGTTGTTCGGGGCTGGCGTATTCGGGCGTCATCGGTAGCAACCCAGTTTGCGTCACCGCCAGATCGACGGAATACAAATCGGCTCTGAGCAGCTTGGCGATGCCGAAGTCGAGCAGCTTCACCGCGCCCTCATCGTTGATCATGATGTTGCTCGGCTTGAGGTCGCGATGGATGATCAGGTTCTGGTGCGCGAACTGGACTGCCGAGCAGGCTCGCAAAAACAGCTTCAGCCGCTCGGTGATCGACAGCTTGTGATCATCGCAGTAGTCTGTGATCGGCGTGCCGGCGATATATTCCATCACGACATAAGGCAAGCCCTGCTCGGTGGTGCCGCCGTCGAGCAGCCGCGAGATGTTGGCGTGATCGAGGTTGGCGAGGATTTGCCGTTCTTGCCGGAATCGCTGGATCATTTCGCGCTGATTGGAGCCAAGCCACACGACCTTGATGGCAACCAGCTTGATGAACTGCTGGTCGGCGCGCGCCGCCATATAAACTACGCCCATGCCGCCGCGCCCGATTTCGCGCAACACGCGATAAGGGCCGATCATCTGACCAATCAAAGGCTGGGCACTGCCGAATAACTCGTCGGCTTGCGAGGGCAGCGATTCCATGAAGCCGCCGGCCTGCTCATGCGCCGCCAGCAGCGATTCCATCTCAAGGCGCAACAACGGATCGCCGGCGCATGCGCGTGTCAGGATGACTGGACGTTCCTCCGGCTCATGGTCGAGGATATCATCGAGTAATTCATTGATCAGTTTCCAGCGTTCAGGAGTCATATGAGATCGCCCTCAGCGGTAGATGTAGGATGAGAACTATTTATAGGGCGACACAATCACAGGACAGGTTTTCTGACACCGAACCCTGGCTGGCTTAGATCAAATTCCGATAGCATGTAGGGGCGGGCGTCCCTGCCCGCCCCAGATGACGCCGACGTACACTGGGGCGACCACAGAGGGTCGCCCCTACATGCAAATCTATCTGAGGACTTGTTCTGCCGCGCACCTGAGGTAGTTTCGCTTCAGTTTCCTGAACCAGATGCATGGCCCGCAATGAGAAGGACAATCGCCTGTGCGGCCATCGCTTCGCCGCGTCCAATCGCGTCAAGCCCTTCGTTGGTCTTCGCCTTGACGCTCACGCAGTCAAGATCAACTTCCAAGACCTCAGCCAACTGCTCGCGCATGGCCTGTATGTGGGGCTTGAGCCTGGGCTGCTCGGTCATCACCGTCGCGTCGAGGTTCGCTACACGATAGCCTTGCTCAACAATCAACTTGACGGCATGCCGTAGAAAATCGATGCTCGATGCGCCGCGCCATCGCGGGTCGCTGTCGGGGAAATACGTGCCGATGTCGCCGAGCGCCGCCGCGCCCAACAGGGCATCGCAGACCGCATGCGCCAGCACGTCCGCATCCGAATGGCCGAGCAAGCCTTTCGGAAAAGGAATGTTGACGCCCGCAAGCAGCAGTTTGCGATCATCGACCAGGCGATGAATGTCGTAGCCGATGCCGATTCGATAAGCGGCGCTCATTGGCTTATCCTCAAGTGAAGAACTCTTCCTGGATGGCTTCGGCGATGCGCAGATCGAGAGGCCGCGTGATCTTGATATTGATCGGCGAGCCTTCGACTACCGAAACGCGATGGCCGGCGCGCTCGACGAGTTGCGCATCGTCGGTCGCGGCATAGCCTTCGGCGTAGGCGCGGTCATAAGCCGCTTTGATGATCTCGTAGCGAAACGCCTGCGGCGTCTGCGCGTGATAGATGCGCTTGCGATCCAGCGTCCGCTGCACGCGTCCGCGATGCACCTGCTTGATGGTGTCGGTCGCCGCCAGCGCCATCAGTGCCGCGCCGGTGGCTTCGGCGCGCTCGATCACCAGGCGTATCTCTTCGGGCCGCACGAAAGGCCGCACGGCATCGTGCACGGCGACGATGCCGGCGGTCTCCGGCTTGATGACTTGTAATCCACGATAGACTGAATCCTGACGTTCAGCGCCGCCACCGACAACGCGGGCGATCTTCTTGAGCTTGTGCCGGGAGATCAAGGCCAGGGCGTCGCTGGTCAGGTTCGGTTGCAGGACGAGAATCACCTGATGCACGGCCTCGCAGGCTTCAAAGCGGCGCAGCGTGTGGACGAGCAGCGGCACGCCGGTCAGCTCAAGCATCTGTTTGGCGCGGTCAGCCTGCATGCGCGCGCCGATGCCGGCGGCGGGAATAACGGCGATGTTCAGCTTACGGTCACTCACTGCGTCGCCGTCGTCGTATGGCGCGGGCTGGGCGCCGGTCGCCCGTCGTCGTTGAAGCGGCCAAAGATCATCTTGCCCGCTGTCGTTTGTAGGACACTGGTCACTGACACGTCGATGTTCTTGCCGATCATGCGCCGCGCATTATCGACGACCACCATCGTGCCGTCGTCAAGATATGCGACGCCCTGATTGTACTCTTTGCCTTCTTTGAGCACGAAGACGCGCATGATTTCGCCCGGCAAGACGACCGGTTTGAGGGCGTTGGCCAGTTCGTTGATATTGAGCACGGCGACGCCGCGCAGTTGCGCGACTTTGTTGAGGTTGAAGTCGTTGGTGACGATCTTGCCTTCGATCTGCTTGGCCAGTTCGATCAGTTTATGATCGACCTCGCGCACGTCCGGAAAATCGGCTTCGCTGATGTGTATCTCGTAGCTGCCTTTTTTCTTTTGCAGGCGCTGGAGGATGTCCAGGCCGCGACGCCCGCGATTGCGCTTGATCGAATCGGCGCTGTCGGCAATCTGTTGCAGTTCGCGCAGAACAAATTGCGGAATGACGAGGATGCCGGCGAGAAAGCCGGTTTCGGCAATATCGGCAACCCGGCCATCGATGATGACCGAGGTGTCCAAAATAAGCGAATGTGCCTTGCTGGTTCCCTTCTCTACGAAGATGCCTCCGAGCGCGGAAAGATCGAGATAATCTCCTTTGACGGCACCAACCATTAATCCAACATAACCCATCAAAAGCGTCAGCGTGAGTGTGAGAAAAGATTTGAACGACGGCGAAATCCCATCGGCCTGCTGCGCCGAGATGATCCAGGCAATTAAGGTGGCAGCGGCGATTCCGATAATCGAGCCGACCGCCGCGCCGATCAAGGTCTTCAATGAAGCTTGGCGAACGCGTGTCTCGAAGAAAATGATCAATACTGCAAGCCCACCGCCCACCGCCGCTGAAAACCACCCCTTACCAACTATAGCCATGAGATATTAACCTGCACTCACGAGCGCAGCTAAGAACACGAAACCAAAGAGACTAATATCGAAGCGCATAAAACCTCCCTTCGTCTTATC
>JBBWZK010000080.1:0-8837 GCA_039648975.1 Blastocatellia bacterium | reverse complement strand
CTTATTCCCACCCTCCGGGCGCACGATGCGCGGGCGTCGCGACCGCTCGTCGCTTCAGCGATCCTCTCACGATTGAGCGTCGGTTATGAAGTGCGGTGACTGGTCACCGCTTTCTCTTGGCGATGCGTAAAAGCGGCGACCAGTCGCAGCACTCCAAAGATCGCTTGTAAAATTTTTGTAATGATTCTGCCGCCAGCATCCCGGCGGCGGTGGGCTCGTTGCCCGACAGTCTCCGTGTGTGATAACGTAGCCAGCGCTGCGGCCCGGCGGATGATACAGGGAAACTCTTGTGCCACCAATCGCGTTTTCGATTGCGGTTTTTCTATGAGCCGGGCAAGAGGCGCAATCCGCGCTGATGGCAAGCAGATCGTAACGAGTAGCCGCACATGAACTCGCTCATCATTCCGTTGCTTATGGCGTTTGCCGCACTGTTGCCGTCCTTAAAGCCGGTCGGCGTGCCGCAAGCCGAGACCGCCGGCCAGCCCGGACTGGTGGTGTTGCGCGGTCACATCGTCTGCCTAGACGCCACAGGCAAGCGGCTTGATGCTTTATTGGGTTGCAACGGCCCGGGCGTGCGCTACACGCTCGCGGATCGTGATGGGAAGCTGCATGACTTTTCGTCAATCGATGCGAGCACGGCGATCTTCACCGATGTGCGAGTTCGCCAGCGTGAATTGCAGGTGACCGCGCAAACGACCGCCAAACATCAACTCGAAATTATTCGCGTGCAATCGATTCGCGAAGGCAAGCTCTACGATCTTTATTACTTTTGCGAACTGTGTAACATACGGGCTTACGCTCCCGGCCTCTGCCCGTGTTGTCGCAATGAGATGGAATTTCGTGAAACGCCTGCGACCGATCATTGAGTCGCAGATTGCTCAATCAGGGAGGCAACCGATGCGTGATGATGATGACAAGGTCGGCGAGAAAGAAGGCATCTCGCGGCGAAACTTTCTTAAAGTATCGGGCATCTCTTTGACCGTGCCGCTGGTGCTCGGCCCGCGTATGGTGCGAGCCGGCGGCGCAGATGTCAAAGTCTTCGGCCCCGGCAAAGTTCCAGTCACTCTGACGATCAACGGCAAGGCGATGAAAACGGAAATCGAGCCGCGCGTCACTTTGCTCGACGCCTTGCGCAATGAGCTTGATGTGACCGGCGCGAAGCGCGTTTGTGACCGCGCCACCTGCGGCGCTTGCACGGTCATCGTTGACGGCAAGCCGGCTTATTCCTGCACGGTGCTCGCCATCGAAGCGCAGGGCAAGCCCATCACCACCGCCGAAGGCTTGATGCAGGGCGATAAGCTGCACCCTGTACAGCAGGCGTTTGTTGACAACGACGCGCAGCAGTGCGGCTTCTGCACGCCAGGCTTCGTCGTCGCCTGCAAAGCGTTTCTCGACAAACACCCGAACCCAACGCCCGAACAAGTCCAAAAAGGACTGGGCGGCAATCTCTGCCGCTGCGGCACCTACATAGGAGTTCGCGCGGCGGTTTTGCAGGCGGCCAGTCAGCAGAAAGGAGGGCGACGCAATGGCTGAGTACAAATGGCCCGAAGCCGACAAACGCAGCCTCATCGGCAAGCGCATCTCGCGCGTAGACGGCCCGCAGAAAGTGTCAGGCCGTGCGAAGTATTCCTACGATATCAATCGTCCGGGAATGCTCTTTGGCAAGATCGTTCGCAGTCCGCACGCGCATGCCAAAATCACCAGCATAGACACGAGCGCCGCTGAACGCATGCCCGGCGTCAAAGCCGTGCATGTCGTTCAGGAAGCCGGCACGGAATTGTTCTGGGCAGGCGCCTCGGTCGTTGCCGTCGCCGCCGTTGACGAAGCTACCGCCGAAGACGCGGCGCGCGCCATCAAAGTCGTCTATGAAGTGCTGCCGCACCTCGTCAATGACAAAGACCCGAAGGGCGCAGGCAGCAACGCCAAACCGTCCGCCGCACAGGTGACCGGCGATCCCGATAAAGCCTTCGCCGAAGCCGAACTCACCCTCGAAGGGTTTTATGGATTGCCTGTAATCACGCACTGCTGCCTTGAGCCGCACGGCTCGGTGATGGAATGGGAAGGTGAGCAAAATGTGCTGGCGCATCATTCGACGCAGGCGGTGAGCGGCGCGCCTGCACAGATCGCTCGGCCACTGGAAATTCCTGCGGCCAACGTCCGCTGTGTTCAAGATCACATAGGCGGTGGCTTCGGCAGCAAATTCGGCCCGGATGAATGGGACATCACCGCCGCGCGCCTCTCGAAGAAAGCCGGCAAGCCTGTGAAGATGTTCAACGAACGCGACGCCGTATTAATGGTCGCGGGGGCGCGGCCTTCGGCTCATGCGAAAGTCAAAATCGCTTTGAAGAAAGACGGCACGCTGACCGGCTGGCAATCGGAATCGTGGGCCTCTGGCGGCATGGGCAGCGGCGGCTCGCCGCCCTTGCCTTACCTCTTTACCATACCGAATCAGCGCAAGCAGCACACGGCCATCGTCAACAACATCGGCAGCGCCCGCGCCTGGCGCGCGCCCGGCCACCCGCAGGGCTGTGCCATCACGATGACCGCGCTTGAGGATGCAGCGGCGGCGCTCAAGATGGACCCGCTGGAGTTCTTTTTGAAGAACCTCGAAATGACCGGCGCGCGCGCGCCGATCTATCGTGAAGAACTGGGCATCGCCGCCGACCTGATCGGCTGGAAGCCGAACTGGCATGAACGCGGCGACAAGACGGCTGGCTCAATCAAACGCGGCATGGGGCTTTCATTACATACGTGGGGCGGCCTCGGCCATCCGAGCGATTGCGACCTGACCATCTATCCTGACGGCTCGATTGAAATGAAGATGGGCACGCAAGACCTCGGCACAGGCACGCGCACCACCGTGATGATCGTCGTAGCCGACACGCTCGGCCTGCCGCTTGAAGCCGTCAAGCTGACGATTGGCGACAGCCGCTTGCCGACTTCAGGGGGATCGGGCGGCTCGACGACGATTGGCGGCGTCAGCGCCTCTGCGCGCCGCGCCTCGCTCGATGCGCTCGACGCGCTGTTTGCGAAAGTGACGCAATCGCTCAATGCGGATCCCAACGAGCTTGAAGCCATCGGCGGCAAGATTCAAGTCAAAGGCCACCCCGACCGCAGCCTGACGTGGCAGCAAGCCTGCCAGAAACTCGGCGGCATGCCGTTGACCGTGCGCGGCAAGAATCCGGGCCCCGGCAGCCTCATCAATCAAGGCGTCGGCGGCGTACAGATGGCCGATGTTTCGGTCGATGTCGAAACCGGCATCGTCCGAATGAATCGCATGGTCGCCGTGCAGGATTGCGGGCTGATCATCGATTTGAAGACCGCCGAGAGCCAGGTTTACGGCGCGTTGATTATGGGTGTCTGCTACGCGCTCTATGAAGAAAAGATCATGGATCAGAAGCTCGGTCGCATGCTCAACCCGAACATGGAGTTTTACAAACTCGCAGGCATCGGCGACATCGGCGACCTCAAAGTTCACATGATGACCGGCAAAGGTTACGACGAGCGCGGCGTCATAGGGCTTGGCGAGCCGCCGGTGATTTCACCGGGCGCGGCCATCTCGAACGCGGTGGCCAATGCCATAGGCGTGCGCGTGCCGACGCTGCCGCTGACCCCTGACAAAGTTCTGGCGGCGCTGGAACAGAAAGGAGGCCGAAAAGATGCGAGCATTTGAATACGCCAGCGCAACGACGAAAGAGCAAGCCGTCGGGCTGCTCGGCAATAACTGGGACGATGCGGCAGTGCTTGCCGGCGGCACCGATCTGCTCTCGCTGATGAAAGACGATGTCGTGCATCCGAAGCGGCTGGTCAACATTAAAGAGATCGCCGAGCTGCGCGGCATTCGCGCCGGGCAACCGCTGAGATCGAAGCCGCAGATAAAGCTCCTGTCGATTGGCGCGCTAACCACTGTGCAGGAGTTGATAGACGATAGGCAGTTGCAAAGCTATCGCGCACTGGTTCAAGCCGCTGAAGGTATCGCCAGCCCGCAGATTCGCGCTATGGGAACGGTTGGCGGCGATCTGTGCCAGCGCCCGCGTTGCTGGTATTATCGCGCCGGTTACGGCCTGCTGGCCAAAGATGCGAACGGCGAAGCGCTGGTGCCGTCCGGCGAGAATCGTTATCACGCGATCCTCGGCAACCAGGGGCCGGCTTACTTTGTCAGTCCATCGAGTCTCGCTCCGGCGCTCATCGCTCACGATGCCGCCCTCATTGTGGTCGGGCCGAAAGGCGCGCGCGACATTGCCGCTGAAGAGTTCTTCACTATCCCCGTAGCCGAAGGCGAGCGCGAGCATAACCTGAAGCCGAACGAGCTTCTCACCCTCATTCTGCTGCCGCTCGCGGCGGGCGAGAAATCAGCGACCTATGAAGTCCGTCAGAAAGAAGCGCTCGACTGGCCGCTTGCCACGGCGTCGGTTGCTTTGAAGATGGACGGCGACAAGGTGAGCGCGGCACGGGTGGCGCTTGGTCACGTCGCGCCGATTCCATGGCGGTCGCGGGAAGCCGAAGCGGCGCTCGTCGGCAAGACGATCAGCGAAGCGACGGCGCAAGCGGCTGGCGAAGCGGCAGTCAGCCAGGCGAAGGCGTTGAGTAGCAACGGCTACAAAATTCAGCTTGCGCGAGTCGCGGTCAAGCGCGCGATTCTCGATGCGGCGCGAGGAGGTGCCAAATGATCACCGAAGCCGAGCGCTTCAACATACATCACCCGGCGCTGTGCCCGTGTCTGCGCTGGAAGGGCATGTTCATTCAGGTCGAGCATGACCCCTCGGTGCCGAAGGCTTCCGACGGCCACTTCTGGTGCGTCTACACGCAGACCTGCATCGGCCCGGACGGCCAGCTCGCCGAGCCGGTCAATTGCATATCCGGCGACCGCGCCTGCTACGGCACAGGCCGCGTTTAACCGGAAGCAGGAAGCAGGAGGCAGTTCCAGTCCCGTTAGGGACGCAATGTTTATAGATGTCAGATGCTAAAGAACTCGCAAGCCCCGTAGGGGCGCAATGTCAACATTACGCTCCTAACCGAGCTTGAAGAACTAACGGACTTCCTGACTATAAACATTGCGCTCCTAACGGAGCTTAACGATGAGCTACTAACTGCCTCCTGCTTCCTGCTTCCTGCCTATCCTTGACCGTCGCGCGGGGCGGCGATACAGTCAATACAAGGTAGATAGCTTATCAGTATCAATAGGAGTAGAAGGTATGCGTAGAATGTTTGCTCTCGGCTCTTTGATCATGATCGTGTTGGCGCTGGCTTCGACAAGCCAGGCGCAGCACATCAGCGGCGATTACATCGAAACGCGCAGTGCCGACGTATGGACGGGGCCCTGCGTCGCCAATGGCGAAGTCAATCTCACAGGCGATCAGGCGATCCTGGCGTGGCGCGTCAACAAAGGCGACTGGAACGGTGTGTCGCTCGCAGGCTTGAGCGTCGTCGGCGTCGTCAAGGCCGGCGCGACGCTCGGCGATCAATATAGCAATCCGTACCCGGCAAAGGCCGTGCTGATCGTCGATCAGAATGCCACCGCCGAACAACAGAAAGCGCTGGTTGGGATGGCGCAGGCGATGGCCGGCGAGTTGTTGCAGAACATCGTCCGCATCGAGGTCGCGCCAATTGAGTTGCAGATCAGCTACGACGGCGGCCACTATGACAAAACGCTGCTGCGCGCAGGCGACCTGGCAGGCATTGAGACGCGGATGATTGGTAAGAAAGATCACCTTTGCGGCAACGAAGAAGTTTATTACCAGCCGCTGGTGACGATGAATCATGCGATGCCTGCGGTAGCGGAACTCGATCAGTACCAGGGGCCGAGCCTCGGTGTTCGCTGGACCGTGCACGGCAAGCGCAGCGCTTTCGTCGGCAGTTTCTCGCGTTAATTGTTTTCTTCAAACCAAACGTCACGACAAGGGAAGGGAATCGACCATTGTCGTGACGTTGCGCTGTCTGGATGATTCATGGGTTTCTTTTCGGGAGAATGATTGATGTTGCGTAGAACATTGGGTACGGGATTCCTGATACTTTTTATTTCCTTTGCGGCGCTGGGCGCGGACGGCGGCAAGGTTGAAAGCATCGGCGCATTCGCTGATCAGAGCGCGCCCGAAGCCGTGCGCAAAGCGCTTGCGCCCAGCGGCTATCGCATCACGCTTGCCGATGGCAGCGTCGCTTGCGAAGTCTGGTTTCGCGCCACCGTCCCGACCGGGAAGACCGATGCGTCGGGCGCGGTCTACACGACGCTGCCGGAAGGCGCGTTGATCGGTGTGATTACATTTCCGAAAGCGGCGAGTGATTTTCGCGGTCAATCGATCAAGCCCGGCACCTACACCTTGCGCTACGAGGTGCATCCGACGGACGGCAATCACATGGGCATCTCGCCGATTCGTGATTTCCTGCTGCTTGTGCCGGTTGCCGCAGACACCAACCCTGACGCCGCCTTCAAGTTTGAAGAACTCGTCAAACTGAGCGCTAAAGCCAGCGGCACAAATCATCCGGCGGTCTTGAGTCTGGCGTCGCCAGAGGCGAGCGCTGCCGCATCTGTCACGACCAACGAGCACAATCACACGGTCTTTGCGGCGAAGATCAAGACGGCATCAGGTGAACTCCCTATCGCCTTCGTCGTCAAGGGGATTGCCGAACAATAATCTCAGGGGAGCGCGGGCGTCTCGCCCGCAATGTTTGAGTAGCGAGGCTGCGGGCGAGACGCCCGCGCTCCCAGGAAATAGATGACCAGATGCGCCAAGCAACTTTCAAACTGAAAGTTATACTACTCTTCTCCTTACTGCTACCTGTCTTGGTCAAAGCCGGCGACTCGCCTGCTGATTCGCAAGCGTTCGATTTCAAACTGCCGCTCGGCATCTCGCGCGACGTGTGGACCTACTTCGTGCCGAAAGACAATCCGATGACGACCGAGAAAGTGGCGCTGGGACGCGAGCTTTTTTTCGATAAGCGATTGTCCGCCGATGGCTCGATCAGTTGCGCCGCTTGTCACGTGCCTGAACGGGCGTTTACGGACGGCAAACCAATCGCTGAAGTCATCGGCGGCAGACGCGGCACGCGCAACTCGCCAACCCTGTTGAATGCGATGTTCAATACAGGCCAGTTCTGGGACGGACGCGCCGAATCGCTTGAAGCGCAGGCCCGCTTACCGCTCGTCAATCCAGACGAGATGGGCAGCCAGCCGTATGAGCAGATCATCGCGCGACTTCACGGCGACCCCGATTATGTGAAGAAGTTCGAGCGTGTCTTCGGCAGCGCGATTACTCTGGATGCAGTCGTCAAAGCGATTGCCGCTTACGAGCGCACGCTGGTCGCGGGCAATTCGCCATTTGATCGTTATCAAGCGGGCGACAGCAACGCACTGAGAAGCGCCGCTCGCAATGGCATGATCCTGTTTCGCGGCAAAGCCCGCTGTAATGTTTGCCACACGATCAATCAGGGCTTTGGCGCGTATCCCTTTCTTAGCGACGGCAATTATCGCAATACCGGCGTTGCGGCAAGCGTGCCGGGATTCGCCGTTCTCAGTCGCAGGGCGATGCAAGTGGCTGGCGACTTCAAGCCGGCGTTGCTCGCCGAGTTAAGCAAACAAGCGGATTCGCAATTGCTCGGCAGATTCGTGGTCACAGGGAATACGCTCGACATCGGCGCATTTCGCACGCCGTCGTTGCGCAACGTCGAGTTGACCGCGCCATACTTTCACGACGGCAGCGCCGCGACGCTTGCCGATGTCATGAAGTTTTATGTCAAAGGCGGTAACGAGAACGCCTTCCGCGACTGGCAACTGGAGCCTGTGGACTTGAGTGAAGACGAACAGCGCGATCTAATCGAATTCCTGAGAGCTTTGACGAGCGATGAAGCCAGACGATTAGTCGAAGCCGGGGCGAAGTAACGTAGCATTCATCACACCTATTCAACATAAGAAGAATCATGTAGGGGCGACCCTCTGTGGTCGCCCCAGAGTAGTAATAGCGTAATCTGGGGCAGGCAGAGACGCCCGCCCCTATATGCAACCGGAGTGATGGTCTAATCAACACGAGAAGGGGAAGCCGATGAGAACGATTCAGCGTGGGCTTGCCTGCGCGCTGCTTTGCCTGCTCGCGAGCGCGAGCGGTTTTGGCCAGGACGGCAATGTCTGGGCGACGAAGAAATCCGGCTGGTAATTGCTCGGTGCGCCGCAGCGGCAAGAGGTCTTTGATTTCGCGGAAAAGTACAAAGCTTATTTGCGCGTCGCCCGGACGGCGCTCTCGTCAACGCGCGAAGTCATGCGCGAGGCGCGCCGCCGGCTTTGCGGATTTCACTGATGCCGGTCAGGTGAAGCCTGGCGCACGGCTGATCATCAATGGCCGCGACCGCGCCGTCATTCTCGCCATCATCGGCACGGAAGCCATCACGAATGGTTCGCGGCTGGTCGCCACGCATCACAACAGCCCGCACATAGACTTGAAAGCCCGCCCGATTGTCGCGGCTCCCGGCGGCTTTGCCTTGTTCAAAACCATCTACTACGGCGGCATCAAGAAATATCAATGGGCCAACGAACCGCTCGCCTTGCTTGGCCGCATAGACACTACCGACGGGCGCACGATTGATGTCAGCATAGGCCTGTCGCCCGGTGACCCCATCTTCGTCATCCCAAACAACGCGCCGCATTCAGATACAGAGCTTCGTAGCCGAACTTATACCAACGTCCTGGCGGGCGAAGAACTCGACCCGGTCGCCGGCAGCATTCCGGGCGATAACGGCTCGGTTGTTGGCGAAGTCATTCGCCAGATCACCGGCAAATACAACATCAAAGAAGAAGATTTCGTGAGCGCCGAACTGCAACTTGTGCCGACCGCCGAGCCGCGCGATGT
>JBBWZK010000075.1:0-4029 GCA_039648975.1 Blastocatellia bacterium | reverse complement strand
CCCCCACCCCCTCACTCCCTCACCCCCTACTCCCCTCTCCTCTCTCGTCGTGTCACTTCTGCCGCTTGCTCTGCCGCGACAGGGTGTAGCTTTGATAAAACAGCTTCTTGCGCGACATCGGCACGTTCTGCGGCTGCTGCAAATCTGCTTCAAGGTCATTGAGCATCTGCATTTGTTCCTGCACCTCCGCATCGGCCATCATTGGCGCGCAGGCCTGAGCGAAGGTTTGTGTAACGCCCATCACACGCGCCCGCGCTGCTGTGATGTCGCCGCGATCCAGGTCGTTGATCGCTTCACGCCGGGCGCGGGCGACCATCAACAACTGTACGGCTTTCGTGACGCGCTCGTCTGCGGGCAAAGCGTCGGCTTCAGCCGCATCAGCGAATTCAACGAAGATGCTGGTATTCAATACCTCGCGGTCGCTTGACGGCGCGCCCTGCGGATTCCACGCCAGCCGCAAATCCATCGCTTTGAATCGCTCGCCCGTGCGCCGTGCCGGTAGCTTGGCTCGGATGACGATTTCAATCGCCGAACCCGCCAGCAGGTTCGGCAGCTTGTAACGGCCCGTGTGCGTCACCTCGAAATCATTCAGCACGTCCTTGACCGTCACCGCGTCCGCAGGCGTCAGGCCGAGACTGACCGTGTGGCCGACCTGCGCCACCAGCCCCTGCAATTCCGTAGCGAAGATGCGCCCCATGTCATCCGCCCGTTCGACGTGCCATGCATTGCCGCGTCCGGCTTCGGCCATCGGAATCAACAGGTCTTCGTTGAAACCGCTGCCGATGCCAATGGTCGAGGTCGTGACGTTGCGCCCGGCCAGTTCGCTCGCCTGTGTGACGATGCGATCCACATTCGTCTCGCCGACATTCGCCAGCCCGTCTGTAATCAATAACACGCGATTGATGGCGTCGCCGGTCAACTGACTGCTGACTTCAAGCCCGCCGCGCACCCAGGCTTCGTGCAGCGCCGTCGAGTTGCGCGCCCGCACACTGGCGATGCGCTCTTTGATAGCGGCTTTGTTGTCGACCGCCTGGCTCGGCACGATCACTTCGACGCGGTCGTCGAAGATGACGACGCTGACGCGATCTTCGGCCATCAACTGATCGACACAGAAGGCGGCGGCTTCGCGGGCGCGGGCGATCTTTTCACCTTCCATGCTGCCCGAACGGTCGAGCACCAGGCTGAGGTTCAAACGGGGCCGCTTCTGCTCGGCATCGGTGGCGGGCGGCGTAATGCGAATTAGAAAATCGACGGTCTGCTCGCGCTGTGCGGCAAATGTCGGGCGCTCTGGAATGGCTTCGATCATCGGCTTGTTGATGCTCATGCGTGCTTCTCACTTTCCCGGCTCAGGGCCGTGCTGTTGAATTTCACTGAGTAGTTTGCGCGCCAGCCGCTGGCGCTCTTTGGCGTCGTCGGGCAGGCGATAATCGTCGCGGATGTGCAGTTCGAGTCCCGGCTCGACCTCGACGCGCGACCAGGCGCTGTGTGACGCCGTGGCGGCGAATCCAACTGAAGGCGGCGGCGCGGGCGCTGCCGACACGCGTGCGGCGGGCCGCGTCAATAGGGTTTCCAGATATTCGGTCGCGGCATTCTTCGGCGCAGACCGCGCCTGGGCTTTCGTTCGTTGCTCGACATCGAGAAGATGTTCAAGCTGGCGCTCGGATTTTCCTTCGACCAGTTCTTTGATCTTGCGTATGGACAGATGCTCGGCCTGCAATCGCTTGATGACCAGCAGTTGGAGCAGGTGCTGATAACCATAGACGGACTTCAAGCCCTGCTTGCCCTCGGGCGGCGCCAGCAACCCTTCGGTGCTGTAATAACGAACCGTGCGCTCATCGGGCACCAGGCTAACGCTCTGACGCTCCTGTCGCGGCACGAACTGCGATACCAACTGCGCCGCTTCGTCGGCCAGTTGCGCCGTGCCGATGAACTTGCGCCCGCGCAATTCTTTCAGTCGCTCTTTCATATGCAGGCAGTTTAATACGTACAGTAGTTACTGTCAACAGTAAAAACTGAAGAGTGGCTGGCAGGAGATGCGGCCTGGGAGCGCGGGCGTCTCGCCCGCAGCCTATCGCATGCGCAAGACTGGCGGGCAAGACGCCCGCGCTCCCAGGCGCGCTTTGCTGCGACGGCCATTCGGCTATGGCGCAAGCCCGTGCGGTTGTGCCAGAATTTTCAGGCGAACCCAGAGTCTGCGTCCCCGTGCATCGGTTTGAAAACGACAGAGGCTGCGACTGGGAAGCGCCGTATTAAGATGGCAGAGTAAACTGCCGCCGACTCGCCCGCTTGTCTCGCCCGCCAGAGTGTGACGCTGTGAAGATCACTTTGTAGATCATCAACCGATCTGCCGAGGAGTATATGAGAAGAGCGTTGTTAGTTGTGCTGTTTTTCATATTCATCGCGGCGCTGTGTCTTGCCGTCAATCGCGCCGCCGCGCGCACGAAGGCGGCAAGCGTTGCACAAGCCGCTGCCGCCAATCCCCTCGTCGCGGTGCTGTCAGGTCTGGCAAGTCCGGTTTATCTGACCAACGCGCACGACGGCAGCAACCGCCTGTTTATCGTCGAGCAGGCGGGCCGCATCAAGGTGCTGCAACCCGGCGCGACCGCGCCGACCGTCTTTTTAGACATCACCGCAAGAGTATTAGCGGGCGGCGAGCGTGGCCTTCTGGGTCTGGCGTTTCATCCGCAATTCTCGACCAATCACCGCTTCTTCGTTGACTACACGCGCCAGCCTGACGGCGCCACCGTGATTGCCGAATATCAAGCGTCGGCGGCGGATGCGAGTCTTGCCTTAACCGCCGAGAAGACGCTGCTGGTCATTCCGCAGCCGTTCGCCAATCACAACGGCGGCATGGTCGAGTTCGGCCCGGACGGCTTTCTCTACATAGGCATGGGCGATGGCGGCTCGGCCAACGATCCCGGCAATCGCGCACAGAATGTCAATGAACTGCTCGGCAAAATTCTGCGCATCGACGTCGATCATGCCAATGGTAGTCAACCTTACAGTTCGCCGGTTGATAATCCATTCTTCGGCTCTGTGGCAGGACGCGACGAGATATACGCTTACGGCTTGCGTAACCCCTGGCGGTTTTCCTTCGACCGCGCGACCGGCCAGTTGTATGTCGGCGACGTTGGGCAGGGAGCGCGCGAAGAGATAGACATCGTCACGCGCGGCGGCAATTACGGCTGGCGCATCTTTGAAGGCGCGCTCTGCACAAATCTTGATCCGTCGCGATGCACGACGGTGCAAGCCATTGCGCCCATCGCCGATTACAGTCATAAGCGCGGGCGCTGCTCGATCACCGGCGGCTATGTCTATCGCGGCACGCAAGGCAGCCTTCCCGTAGGCGCTTACGTTTATGGCGATTATTGCACGGGCGAGATTTTTCTATTGCAGAACGGCATATCAACGCTGTTCAACGACACGGCGTCAAACATCACCTCGTTCGGCGAAGACGAAGCGGGCGAGATCTACGTCATCGGTCAGGGCGGCACGGTGCATCGTCTTGGCAACGTCGCTTCGCAGTCCTTCACGATCACACAGGCCATGGTGCGCCGGCGCTCGACGGGCGAGGTCATCGAGCCGCTCAGCGTGCGAGCAAACAGCAAGAAGTACGACATCGTCGTCTTTGAATCCGCCGCGACGCCGACGCCGGCATCGGTTAATGCAACGGTGGTCGTCAATGGCACGGAGTTGAATACTGAATACACGACGACCGCAGCGGGCGAGCCGATATTCATCGCGCGCCTGAGACGCTCTATGCTGGCGACGCCCGGCCCGCTGACGGTTGAAGTGGTGCGCGCCGACGGCTCGCGCTCGAACACGCTGACCTTGCAGATCGTCGCCGCGCAGTAGCGGCGAAGGGTGACGCGGGGACACGGAGACGCGGCGACACGGCGAAGGAGCGACGCGGCGACATGGCGACAGTCAGCCGACATGTGATCACTTGTCTTCCCTTCGCTGTGTCGCCGCGTCGCTCCTTCGCCACTACTGCGCGGCGGCGATCTGCAAGGTCAGAGGGTTCGAGCG
>JBBWZK010000071.1:0-14390 GCA_039648975.1 Blastocatellia bacterium | reverse complement strand
GACGACGCGCTTCCAGGCGCTGCGACGTGACGGCGAGCGCTCAAGCAAATCATCCGCACTGAGTTGCGGAAAGTAATGCACCAGCCGGTCGTAGAGGTAACGCAGTTGATCGCTGCCGCCGGTGGCTTCGAGTTCCTGCAATATCGGCAGTTCTATCCATGCAGCTTCAGGAAAGGGCATCGGCGTTGTCTTGGTAATTCAAGCTTCGTTCGCGTCTCATTGTAGAGGATGCCTGGGAATTCTGACAACCGGCGCGTTGCGGGAAATGATGAACGATGAATGCGGAATGATGCATGCGGAGAGGAACCGGCAGGGGATGGTTTATAAATTATCCTGCTTCCTTTCCTCCTCAGTTCATCATTCATCACTTATCATTCATCATTTCCCCTTGATTTCTGGCCTTTGGCTGTAGATACTTGTGCCTGATTTCAGCCATCCGGCACAGATGGGAATAAGGGCGGATGTGATTCGCATCAAGCAGCCGGCGCGCTTGCAGCGGTTTAGCGGGCGCGGCACAATACCAGCAAATTCATTAGGAGCCGCCGCTGGCGGACAACAGGAGTCAGATGACGAAAGCAGAGCTTGTAGAAGAAGTGGCGCGCGCCGCCGAATTGAATAAGCGCGATGCCGAAGTGATTGTCGAGACGGTTTTTGATTCGATTATCGGGGCATTGCACAAAGGCGAAAAGGTCGAGCTGCGCGGCTTCGGCAGTTTCCGCACCCGTGAACGCGGCCCGCGTCGTGGTCGCAACCCGAAGACCGGCGAGCCGGTCGATGTGCCGGCCAAGCGCGTGCCCTATTTCAAGCCCGGCAAGGAACTCAAAGAATTCTTCACCGATTCGCCGGAAGCTAAAGGCGACAAGGCTGAGGGCCAGGAAGGTCACGGCGTCGCCGGCGAATCAGCCGCAACGAGTGAGCCGGCATCTGAAGCCACCGGCGCAAGCTCGGAAGCATCGAGCGGTTCATCCACTTCCGGCTCGGCGGACTAGCCTGCTGATGATGCGCAGTTGCGACACGCCAACGCGACGTTGATGTGGCATCGCCGTGCGCTTGGCGATTGCCGGCAGGCTGCGTCCGGTTGAGGGCCATCAACAAGCGCGCCGCGAATTCTCATCTGCGCACGACCGCCTTATACTCGATGAGCGAAAACGACGGAAATGGCCAGGAGCGCCGCACAGGCGGCGACCGGCGACAAACCGACCGGCGCAACCCTAAGCGCCGCGACGACAGCGGCAGCTTGAGCACGCGCGAAGGCGAGCGCCGCCAGATGCCGCGCCGCAAAGATGACCGCGAGAGTCCAAAACCAGAAGACACAAACGAATAATGCCAGCCATAGCGAATTTCAGAAATCAATCATCCTTGTTCAGAGGCGGTCTTTGACCGCCGGAATTGCGAATCTCAGGCCCGGTGGTCAAAGACCGCCTCTAAACGAAAATCCGTTTACTGAAAAACCATAGCGGCTGAATTTCTTTGGCGTATTGGTTTGCGAATCAGTTCAGAAAGGACGAACTCCGCCAGAGGCGCGATACTTGACCGCGACCTCTGACGGAGGTGTACACGGCGGCTTGCGCTTGACCGCCATCAATCAACTGTAATCAACCCTACGTTCCGGCTTCCCAGGTGTTCATGTACTCGATCATCTCCGGCGTCAGTTGATCGATGTTGATATTCATGGCTGCGAGCTTGATTGAAGCAATCTCCATGTCGACTTCTTCGGGAAGCAGGCGCAGGCCGGGTTCGAGCTTGCCTTCGTTGGTGACCAGGTATTCGCACGACAGCGCCTGATTGGCAAAGCTCATGTCCATCACAGAGGCCGGGTGGCCTTCGGCAGCCGCTAAATTAATCAAGCGGCCTTCGCCGAGCACCATGACGCGGTTGCCTGATGATTTCAGGCGGTATTGTTCAACGAACGGGCGCAATTCTTCGCGCTCTTCGCTCATCTCGGCGAGCGCCACGAGATTCAATTCAACGTCGAAGTGACCGGAATTGGCGACAATCGCGCCGTCTTTCATCTTCGCAAAATGATGCCCGTCGATGACGTGTCGATTGCCTGTCACCGTGATGAAGATGTCACCGAGCGGCGCGGCCTGCTCCATAGGCATGACGCGGAAGCCGTCCATCACCGCTTCGATGGCGCGAATCGGATTGACCTCGATGACCACGACGTTGGCGCCCATCCCGCGAGCCCGCATCGCTACGCCTTTGCCGCACCAGCCGTAACCGACGACGACCAGCGTGCGGCCTGCCAGCAAAATGTTCGTCGCGCGAATCACGCCGTCAAGCGTCGATTGGCCCGTGCCATAACGGTTATCGAAAAAGTGCTTCGTCTGCGCATCGTTCACGGCAATGGCCGGCCACGTCAAACGGCCCATCTTTTCAAGCGCGCGCAAACGCACGAGTCCGGTCGTCGTCTCTTCGGTTGAACCGACCAGCGTATCAATCAAGTGCGGGTACTCTCTGACTAACGTGGCAATGACATCCGAGCCGTCGTCAACGATCAGGTTCGGGTTGGTGTCGAGCGCCATCCGCACATGCGTGCGATAGGTGTCCGTCGATTCGCCTTTGATGGCATAAACCGGGATGCCGTATTCGACGACCAGCGCCGCCGCGACATCATCCTGAGTCGACAGCGGATTGGAAGCAATCAGCACGGCGTCCGCGCCGCCGGCTTTCAAGGCGCGCGCCAGATTCGCCGTCTCTGTGGTGATGTGGCAACAGGCGACGAGTTTCGCGCCTTCGAGCGGGCGTTCTTCAGCGAAGCGCTCGCGGATCAATCGCAGCACGGGCATTTCGCGCTCGGCCCATTCGATGCGCTTCTTGCCGGCAGCCGCGAGGCCTAAATCTTTCACATCGCAATTCGGTACTTTCGAGCTACTTGTCATTTCCTTCTCCTGAAAAAAAGTAGGCAGGAGGCAGGCAGCAGTAGGCAGTACCCGAGGGTTATCTTCGATTTACATTTTATCTTTAAATCAAAGACTGCTTCCTGCTTCCTGCTTCCTGCCTCCTGATTAAAGATTCGCGGCGCGGCGCAGGGCGTCAGCCTTGTCTGTGCGCTCCCAGGTGAACTCCGGCTCCGTGCGACCGAAATGGCCGTAGGCGGCGGTCAGCTTGAAGATCGGGCGGCGCAGATTCAGCGTCTCGATGATGCCGGCGGGCGTCAGCTTGAAGTGATCGCGCACGAGTTGCGAAATCTTCTCTTCGTCAACCCGGCCTGTGCCGCGCGTGTCGACCAGCACGCTCACAGGCTCGGCGACGCCGATGGCGTAAGCCAGTTGCACTTCGCAACGGTCAGCCAGGCCGGAAGCGACGATGTTCTTCGCCACGTAGCGGGCCATGTAGCTTGCCGAGCGGTCAACCTTCGTCGGGTCTTTGCCAGAAAACGCGCCGCCGCCGTGCGCGCCCGCGCCACCGTAGGTATCAACGATGATCTTGCGGCCCGTCACGCCCGTGTCGCCCTGCGGCCCGCCGACGACGAAGCGGCCCGTCGGGTTGATATAGAATTTCGTATCGGCGTTGAGCATCTCTTCGGGCACGACCGATTTAATGACGTGCTGGATGACTTCGTCGTGAAGCTGTTCGTTGGAAACCGATTCGGAGTGTTGAGAGGAAACTACTACGGTGTTGACGCGCACCGGCTTATGATTCTCATATTCGACCGTCACCTGCGATTTGCCGTCGGGCCGCAGGTAATCCATCAAGCCTTCCTTGCGCACGTCCGAGAGACGGCGCGTCAATTTGTGCGCCAGCATGATCGGCAGCGGCATCAGTTCCGGCGTTTCATTGCAGGCATAACCGAACATCATGCCCTGGTCGCCTGCGCCGCCTGTGTCGACGCCCATGGCGATGTCCGGTGACTGCGTATCAATCGCTGTGATGACGCCGCAGGTTTCGCAGTCGAAACCGTACTTGGCGCGAGTGTAGCCAATATCGCGAATCGTTTCGCGGACGATCTTCGGAATGTCGACCCAGGCTTCAGTGGTGATTTCGCCGGCGACGACGACCAGCCCGGTGGTCAGCAAGGTTTCGCAGGCGACGCGGCCATATGGGTCTTTGCTTAAGATTGCGTCCAACACGCCATCGGAAATCTGATCGGCCATCTTGTCAGGATGACCTTCGGTCACAGACTCCGACGTAAACAAGCGTTTATTCGTACTCACTAAATTCAAGCCTCCTATCGGTAAAATCCCTACGGCAGGTATTCATGCAGGAGCGCAACGGCTCGCTGTAACCGCGAAATCTAGCAGACCGCCATGCGCATGTCAAGGTAAGCCGCTGTTGCAGCGGCCCACCATGAGCTAAAGATTTTCTATGATTTATTTCACAATTCCATGTTCGACGAGACGCTGAAGGGCAATGATTAAACGCCGCTCGTCAACGCCCGCGCCGTACTGGTTTTGGAATGCCGAAATGACCTCGTTGGCCAGCCTGGGAGTTCTGCACAGCTCACACAATTGATCGAAGTCAGGAAAGCCATAAAGCAGCTTGAGTTGATCAATCTCGCTAAGGCTATTCGTCTGTTCCTGAAAATGAACCGTGCGCATAGGATGCAGGGTGATCTCAGGTTGCGGTGGGGCGATTGGCCAGCGTCTTTGCCAGAACAGGGAATCCGGCCAGCGTCTCTCCAGGCTGTAGTACGCGGTGCGCAATTCCAGATAGCGGTTGAACTCGTGATGCAATTCGCCAGCGTAGGTTTCGAGCCCGCCACTTTGTCCATTACGAACCTCTGCGACCACGCTGGCGGCGCCAATCGCACCGCACAAGGCTTTGTAAATGCCCTGTGAGGATAGCGGATCAAAAGCCATAGCGGCATCGCCGATGGCTAGAAAATTCGGGCCGGCGAGTTGCTCCATGAATGAAGTGTTTGCTGGCCGAATGGTCAGCTTCGCGGGCGACTGAAAGGGACGCAAACGCTGCTTCGTCAAGCAGGTGTGATGCAGACAATTTAACCAGAAGGCGAGCTTGCCGCCTTTCACCGGCAGCAGGTCCGAATCTGTCATGTAAACGGCGACTAATCTTCCATCAGCGAGCGGCGCAGAATACCACCAGCCGTTCTCTACCGCTTCCACAAGCAAGGTATTGGTCGTGACGACATCAGCAGCAGACGACTGAAGGAAAGCAACCAGACCAATCAGGTTGTCTATAGACCGCTGCCGCCTGCCTGCCTTTCGGGCTATGGTAGATCGTCGGCCAGTGGCGTCGACAAGGAAGCGAGCAGAAAATGAAAAGGGGACTCCTTCTTGTTGGCCGGCAATCGTCCAGCCCTGGCCGGCGGGGCGCAAAGATAATACCCTGGCTCCAGTCATCACCCGAACGCCGCGCTGCCGTGCAGCCTCTGCCAGCATACGGTCGAATCGCCCGCGATCAAGATGCCAGCCTGAACCATACGGGTTCAAAATGAAATCATGATGTTGGATCTCAGCCGTTCCCCATACAGACTGGTTGGCATAGGAGGGATGAGGTTCAGTTTCCAGGAAGCGCTCCCATATCCCTAGCTCGGTCAGCGGCTGCCGGATGGCTGGCGGCACCGTCTCGCCGATGCGTACCGTATCGTAGTGCGTGCTTTCTAAAAGGACCGCTTCAATCCCTAGCTGCGCCAGGGCAAGCGCGGCGGCGGCTCCAGATGGGCCGCCGCCGACTATCGCAACTTCAACTTCATGCGAATTCGTCATTGCCATCTCTTTTTACCCTGGCTCCCTGATTCGATCCAGACAGGTTTTGCTTAACCGCCTGCTCAAGCAAAAAACGATGCGCCCGCCGCCAGCATCGCGCTCGTCAAGGTTCGCTCCGTCTCGACGTAGAGGAGCTGGCTGCTAGTTGTATCCTTTGCTAGAAATCCCAACTGTGACCAGAGATTCACCATATCCTGAGCCGTATTGACGCCCCGATCCCAGGCCGCATACTTGAGCACGCCGCCTTCCTTATAGTTGACCATGCCGGGGCGGGCCGCCGGCCACCAACTCTCCGAGCAGAATTTGAAATCGGCTTGCCATGGGACGGACAGAGATTGGGTGAGATCACCTGACCTGACCAGATGTGAGACGCGGAATGGCAGTTGATAAGTATTCGGGTCTGCCATTTTAGAACCCGCCTCAATGCCGGGGAAGAAAGCGCCGCCGACCCCGGCCCCAAGCGCTGCCTCCGTGAGTACATCAGGCTGTTGCGCTACAGGGAAGTTCTTGAACTTCGGCTGCGGCGGCTGCGCAGGATCCCAGGTCGGGTCCCAGTTATCTTTGTAGTTTCCCTGACTCCACTTCGAAAATTGTTCGTACTGCAAGGGAGTGACCGTCAGTCCGCCCGAAAGTAGCGGCATATTGCCGCCGCCGCCTTGCGGGTTCCTGAGCTTCGCGAAGACCGCCTTGCGCAACGCATCTCCACCCGTCGCATTTTTGTCATGCAGCAGCGGGAAGACATCGGGGCGCAGGAAATTGCCGGGCGAACTGCCTGAATGTCCTGACCTGGCTGTAGAATTGGTCCATTGCATGAACACCGCCCTGAACAGGACAGGATAGATGACTCCGGTAAACGAGGCGGGCCGGCTAGGGTTTTGATGAAAGAGCTTGGAGCGATCCCAGACCAGGTCGTACAAGCTGACGATACTTTCGAGAGGCTGAGCGAAGCGGGGCGGGCCGACTAACACCCACGATTCTTCCGCGAAGATGATATCCCCGCTGCCATGGAATTGGAGCGCGGCCTCAATCCGGCCATCCGAAGCATCATCATACCAACCCGCATTCTGTATCCCCGTCGGCGGGCTGCCAGTCCAACTGGCGGACTTCCCGTGACCGCCGAGGACGATCAGGCGGCCCTGCTCGTCTGTTAGCAGGTTGCCCAGTTTCACTTCAATGGGCAGATGGCCGGATGGTCGAAGATAGCCCTTCAGTTCCTTGTTCTGATTTGGTCCGCGCACCGACTGATACCCTGAGTCAATGATGTATTGCTCCTTCGGCAGAGGATTCAAACCGTCCTTGGCCGCTTTTGAGTTGACCAGATGGGTCCGCCATTCGATGGTGGCCTCATTAGCGGTGATCTCCCTGACCGGCGTAGAATCCTCATACTCGTAGATGCGGAACCGGCAGCCCATTCGCTTAACCTTTAGATCAGCGTCGCGATAGCCGCCAGGCGGGACGAAGTTCATCTGGGGCGATTCAGATGCAATGTAATACTCACTGTTGCTGTTCCCCAAACGTGCAATGCCAATGGGAGGAAAGATCTTGTAAGTCTTTACCATGATGGGTCTCCTTCTTTTGACTTTTCGTTGCGGGGTGAATACTGTCTCCTTCCTGAGGGTGCGGGTGGGCAGGTACAGAAAGGATCCGTTACTTATGCGATGGATGTTACTTCGTTTCGCGAAGTAGACCCTCGCATTCTACACGCATCATCTACCCGCACGTCAAGCGATTTGTTAGGTATATCTTCGGCCCTTGCAGGCCGCCGCGAAGGAATTGCAGGATGGGTTTTTACTGGTTGAATCCCCTGACCGACGAGGCGTATGATGAGGAGGTGTAAGCGCCTGGATTGCGGTTTTCCATCCGGCGCGCAATTCGTCATTTGGTCTGCAAAGAGGAACCGCCGATGAGTGACGCTCTCGTCTTCGCCGGCATCGCTCCACATCCGCCGCTGCTCGTGCCTGAAGTCGGCGGCGACCGTATCGAGCGCGTCAAGGATTCGCAACAGGCAATGCGCGATTTCGCGCGGCGTTTGCTTGACACACACCCCGACACCATCGTCGTCATCTCGCCGCATTCGCCGCTCGACCCGCAGACTTTCACGGCGCGCGCCAGCCGTGAATTGCACGGCGATTTCGGCGACTTCCTTGCGCCGCAAGTGCAGCTTGCTTTTGCGAACGACCTTGAGTTGCTCAATGCAGTCGAGCGCTGCGCCAGCGCCGCAGGCGTGATGTTTGCCCGGCTGGCGCGCGATTACCCGCTCGATCACGGCGCGCTGGTGCCGCTTTATTACCTGCACGAAGCCGGCTGGCGCGGCCCTGTCGCGGTGTTTGGCTTCACGATGCAGGATAACCACAGGCATGTGGCCTTCGGTCGGGTTATCGCGCAAGCCGCCGCTTCGATCCAGCGCCGCCTCGCGCTGGTGGCCAGCGGTGATTTGAGTCATCGCCTGATCGTCGGCGGGCCATACCAGTTTGAACCGACAGCGCACCTGTTCGATGAACAGATCGTCGCCGCCATAGCGACAGGCAATGCCGCTCAGGTGATAGAGATGGACGAAGGCTTGCGCACCCGTGCAGGCGAATGCGGCTATCGCTCGATCCTCATCGCGCTCGGCGGCGTTGACGCAAACCTGCGCGATCATCAGGTGCTCAGTTACGAAGGGCCGTTCGGCGTCGGCTATATGGTCGCCGTTCTGTTTGACGCCAATCGCTCCTGAACTTTTCAGAAAAGCAACTCAGTATGTCGGAACCAGCAAATGATTTATCGCCGCCGGAACTGGCCCGGCTGGCGGTCGAAGCGTTCATCCGTGACGGCGAGCGCATCGAGTTAAGCGAACCGCTTGAAGGCGTGCTGGCGGAGCGCGCCGGCGTGTTTGTCACTTTGCGCACACGCAGCGACGCGTTGCGCGGCTGTATAGGCACCATCGCCCCGATGCAGCCAACCATCGCCCGTGAGATTATCCAGAATGCGATCAGCGCGGCGACGCACGATCCGCGTTTTCCGCCGGTCAAGCCTGACGAGTTGCCTGACCTGGTTTACGGGGTGGATGTGCTGTCGCCTCCCGAACCGATTGGCGGCGTCGAAGACCTCGACCCATCACAGTACGGCGTCATCGTCGAAACCCTTGATGGCCGCCGGCGCGGCTTGTTGTTGCCGCGCATCGCCGGCATCGACTCGGCGCACGAGCAATGGCAAGCGGTTCACTTGAAAGCCGGCATTCGTCCGGGCCAACCCGTGCGCGGCGAACGCTTCACGGTGACGCGCTACGGCAAGGACTGAAGGCACACAGGCAAAGGCTTGACACTAGCCTGCGCCGATGGGTATTCTGTTAGTCTTTTGTCAAGACGATTTTCTTAGCAGTAATGAGGAGAAACTAGAAGAATGGCCAATCATAAGTCAGCAGAAAAGCGCATACGCCAGAACGAGCGTCGCAACGAAGTGAACCGCCGCAATCGCAGCAGCCTGCGCACGCAGGTCAAAGCCCTGCGCGCCGCAATCGCAGCAGGCGATCAGGAGCAGGCCAGAACCGCGCTCAATGAGACGGTATCGCTGATCGATAAGTCGATTCAAAAAGGCGTTCTGCATCGCAATGCGGCGGCGCGCTACAAATCGCGCCTGACGGTTCGTGTCAATCAAATGTCGGCCTAGCCGGGCAATCCGCCGGTCATCAATCAACCGATCATCGCATCATCTTCCAAAAAGAAAAAAGCGAACGGCCTGCTAACCGTTCGCTTTTTTCTGTGCATTCGCGCGCCCGCTTCCCCGTTCGGATGTAGCGCAAGCTGACAGCTTGCGCTACATCAGCGCTTGCGCGTTGGCTTGCTGCCGGGCGAGCCGGGTTCAAGCGTGCAGATCGAGCCGTGCCGCTTGATGCGCAGGTAGACCGATTCGAAGACGCGGAACGGATGGTTCATGTGTTCCGCGCCGAGATAAGCAACGGTCAAATCCTGCGCCACCGCGAGGTCGAAATTCGCCGCGCCCGTCGACACGATCAAGCCGAAGCCGTCGCGGATGAGCGGTGATTGATAAACGCCGTCGGTGACCAGTTGGCGGATGTGCTCGATTTCGAGCACCCCCGTGCCCGGATGCACCTGATGCATCTGCGTATATAGACGCGGGCTGATGACCATCGCATAAGGCCCATAGAAGCCGCGCTCGACGAGCGTCTGCGTGGCGTCCACCACATCCTGAAAAGGATTGCCCGATTCAGTCCAGTCGCGCCGCGTGATCACTTGCCGGCCTTCGACGACCATCAATCCTTCATAGCCCATCTCTGGATTGCCGTTGAAAATCAGATCGTCTTCGGCATCGGCGCAAAACGCCGCCGCGCCCGCCGCCGCCGCCACGTCGAGCGGTGCGCCGGTCTGTCGCGCCGTTTCGATGTCGCGCCAGTGCAGAATGAAGTCTTTGTAGATGATCGGAATAATGCCGCTCTCGCGCCGCACAGAGCGCACGGGATCGGATTCCTCTTCGCCAAGCAGGCCGATGCGCCCCATCGTCGTGCCGGCGAAGTGATCGTGAACGATGGTTTGAACGCCAGGGCCGAGCGGCCCATGCAGATCGACGATGCGGCGACCGATCAGGCGACGCCGCGCAACGTTGATGACGACGTTTTTAATATTCTCCCATTCCTGATCGTTGAGTGGGTTTTCTTCGTGCGCAAAGATGGGCATCAGGCTCCTCCTGAATGATAAATGATAAATGATGAACGATGAATGACGAACCAAATTCTCTTTAATTCATCATTCATCATTCATCATTTATCATTTATCCGAATATACTCCAGCGGGCGCTTTCGGGCAAAGTCAATTCAGCGACGAGGTATTGCATCTGCAAGCGCGGCGTCGCTTCGGAACCTTTGATGGCGTTGTCGACCTGGGCGATGCGTCTGAGGCCGTGAACGATCTCTTCACGCGAGGTGCGCAGCACGCGTTGATTAAATAGTTCAGCGTTCCGGCCATAGCGGCCCGTGGCGCGATTCACTTCGTCGGTCGGCGCTTTGCGAATCATCAACTCTTTGGCCGCCAGCATACGGCGATAGAGGCCGGCAAGCGCGCCTAAGACAACCAGCGGCTCGCTGCCGTCATCAAGCAGCCGCTCCATCAGTTTGAGCGCGCGCTTGCGGTTGCGCTCGATGATGGCGTCCCACAACTCCCAACTGGTGTGCTCACGAGCGCGCGGCACCAATTCGCCGATCATCTGATTGTTGATCGTGCCGCCGCCCGAATAGCTCATCAATTTTTCAAGCTCGTTGACCAGCCGTGTCAGGTGCGTGCCGACCAGTCCGATCAGATGGCCGAGCGCCATCGGTTCGATCAAAAAGCCGCGCCTTCTCAAGAACTCTTCGATCCAGCGCTTCGCCTTATCTTCTGAAAGGCGATCAAACACGACCAGCGTGCAGGTCTTCAGGATGGCCGCCGTCAGCTTGCGCCGCTGGTCGAGCGAGGCCGCCTGAAAGACCAGGCTGGTCGTCGGCGATGGGCGTTTCAAATAATCGAGCACCAGTTCGGTCTCGTCTTCTTTGATCTTATCGAAATCGCGCGCCACGATGATGCGCCGCTCGGCCATCATCGGCGTCATATTCGCCGTCTCGATGACCGACCACGCCGATGCCTTTTTTCCGGGAGTCGTTTCTCCACCAATCGTAATGATCGAGTAGTTGAACAGGCGACCGCCTTCATCAAGCGTATTGGCGAGCAGGCGCACCGCGTGATCGTGGTAATAACTCTCCTCGCCGACGAAGGCGTACAACGGCTCGAGGTGCCCCGACTTGATCTGCCGGCGCAGGTCGTCGAAGCTCAAGCCGTCAAGTTTTTTCTTCGGGTATTTTCTGCTCACAGCCCTTCCATGATGGCCGAGACGAGGGATTGCGCGAACTCTTTGGCAATGCGGTCGACCGCCGGGTTCTCTTCGTTGAAGAAGCTTTGCGGATCGTCCGCCAGTTCATACTCGCCGTTGAAGTCGAGGCGCTGGGCATCAAAGAGAATCTTGTGCGACCGCTGATCGCGCAAGGTCACGCCGGTGATGATGCGCACGTCCCAGACGCGCGTGCGACCGCGTTCGTCGAGAACTGAGCCGGCGGCGCGAAAGCTGCGAATGTCGCCGCTCAAGACGGCATCGGCGTCATCAGGGTTTTGCGTGATGCGAATGCCGCGAGCGCGTTTGAGTATCTCTTCGATGACCGCCTGCGTGAAGCGCTGCTCGACGCGGTACTTGAGGCTGGAGTTTTGAAAGACCGGCACGGCAATCGTCTTGATGCCGACCGGCAGGCTGCGGCCTTTGCCGGCCCGCTTGTAGCCGCACACGTCGAACGCCAGCAACAGCATGATGGCAAACAATATGGGCTTGAACATGGCTACGATGATATTAGCTTTCGCAGGCGCGGCGAGACAAGACGAAGCAGAAAACGGTTGCTGGAAGCATTAGCCCCGTCGGGGCGAAATGTTTATAGAACCAGGTCACAAACAGAATTCAAGCTCCGTTAGGAGCGCAATGTCGTCATTTCGCCCCGACGGGGCTTGCGTTCTTTCCTACGCCATTAACTATAAACATTGTGTCCCTACGGGACTGGTTAAGGCCAAAGGCCGCACATTCTAGCAACCATTGCGTGTTTCGGAAACAAAAGGCTAAATCAATTGTTGTTACTCCGCGAGTGCAGCTTTCCTCGCCATCACTGGACGGTTCAAGAGAACAAGCGCGCCCACAACTCGGACAGCGCGGTATGCGCTATGCTGCCGTGATCGGCAACCAGTATGTAGATAATCCGCGCGACGCCGAAGATGGCAAACGCGATGGCCGTCCAGCGCACCAGGCGAACGCGTTCGGCGAAGGCATCGAAGGCGCGCGGGAAGCGTTGCCGATTCAGCAAGACGCAGACGGCGCGAATCCAGACGACGGCGAACAACAGGAAGAGCGGCGGGCCGAACAGATTCCATCCGAAGGCCGCAAGCAGATCGCCTTTGCCGAGCGCGCAGAACGAATGCGTCAAGCCGCAGCCGGGACATGGCAAGCCCGTCGCATTCTTGAAGCCGCAGATCGTGAAGTAATCGCCGCCCCCCGGATGATAGATCACGCTGATGAGGAAGATCGCCGCGAGCATCACGAAGGCAAGCCACGCAAGCTTTCTTGACGGCTCATCGTCGTGCAAGGCTTGACGCTCACCCGCGTTCTCCAACGTCATTGATCGCTCGGTTGTCGGCTCACTCGTCTGCATGCGTCTTCACCTGTGCGATAGCGCGCGGCGTGGCGCGACCAGGGCGACCGCCGCGAAGTCATCAATCAGTTTAGCAAACTGTTTCGGGTATTCCAGCATCGGCAGAAAGCCGCAGCCGCGCAAGGTCGCCAGCCTCCCGGTCTTCGATATGGCGAACAGGCGGCGCGCTTCCGCCGTTCCCTTTTTGTCTTTTTCACCACAAATGAACAACACCGGCACGCGGCTCTCGGCGATGCTGCGTTCGAGCCGTGTGGTCGCTTCCAACGACGAGGCGGCAAGCGCCGTCTCGTAAGCCGCGCGCGGGCTGAGTTCGGCAAAGTCGCTGGACAAACGATCACGCCAGGGCCTGGGAGCGCGACGGAAGCGGCGCGCGACGATGTTGCGAATCAAGGGGAACGCCGCCAGTTCGCGCAACGCCAGTTGGGCCGGCGTGAATAAGCCAAGATTCTTCACGTCATCTTCAGGCAAACCGGTTCGCGGACTGACGATGACCAGCGCGCGCGCGTCCTGCGGGTGCATCGCGGCAATCTCGGCAGCAACAATCGCGCCGACATCGTGGCCGATCATCACGGCATCGAAGACGCCCGCCGCCTCAAGCACGCGTTGCAGATCGTCCGCATGATCTTCAATGTTGAACTGAGCATCGAGCGCTGCCGGTTGCGAGCGGCCAACGCCGCGCGCATCGTAGAGCAGACAGCGATAGCGCCTGGCCAGCAGCGCGACGACGGGCCGCCAGCATTCCGACGACATCGCCCAGCCGCTCAGGAAAACCAGCGGCGGCCCGCTGCCGACGATTTCAAAGTACAATGGCCCATTTCGAGTTTTCAGCATCATGGCTTGAGCATCCATTCCGCAAGCGCGCGGCGCGTTGATTGATTCTGCATTCCAGCCCGTAAGATTGCAACCGGGTTTCTTGACAGGCCGAGCGCGCGGCGGCTAAGATTCGCCTTTGTCTTCTGAAGCGGATTCGCAGCATGGGATCATCAGACGAAGAATTCATGCGCGAAGCGTTGGCCGAAGCGGCGGCAGCAAATGATTCGGGCGAAGTGCCCATCGGCGCTATCGTCGTGGTCAACGGCGAGATCAAGGGACGTGGGCGCAACCAGGTCATTCACGCCAACGACCCGACGGCGCATGCGGAAATCGTCGCGCTACGCGAAGCGGCTCGCGCCACCGGCAATTACCGGCTGACGGGCGCGGTGATCTATTCGACGATTGAGCCTTGCGCCATGTGTGCAGGCGCGCTGATTCACGCGCGCATCGGGCGGCTGGTTTACGGCGCGAAAGATGAGCGCGCCGGCGCGGTCACGACGCACTTTGGCATTTGCACTACAGATTTTTTGAATCACCGCGTCAAGGTCGAGGGCGGCATTCTTGAGGCGGAGTGCCGCGAGATGATACAATCGTTTTTTCGCGGAAAACGGAAAGCCACGTAATGCGGAGAGGTGCGAGAGTGGTTGAATCGGGCGGTCTCGAAAACCGTTGTACCCGTAAGGGTACCGTGGGTT
>JBBWZK010000172.1:0-15737 GCA_039648975.1 Blastocatellia bacterium | reverse complement strand
GATTACGACAACGATGGCTGGATGGACATCTACTTCGTCAACTCTCTGAGCGTTGACCTGGCGAAGTCCGGCGGGAAAAGCAAAAGCATGCTTTATCACAACAACGGCGACGGCAGCTTCACGGACGTGACGGATAAGGCAGGCGTCGGCGATGTCGGCTGGGGAATGGGAGCGGCGGTCGGCGATTATAATAACGATGGCTTTGATGATCTCTACGTCACCTGCCTGAATGGCAACCATCTCTATAAGAATAATGGCAACGGCACGTTTACCGATGTCACCAAGACCGCAGGCGTCAGCGACGGGCGCTGGTCAGCCGGCGCGGCGTTCGTCGACTATGACAATGACGGCAAGCTCGACCTCTTCGTCGCCAATTACGTGGAATATGATCTGAATCACTTGCCGGAGTTCGGTAAAGACAAAACATGCCTGTACAAAGGCATCGCCGTGCAGTGCGGCCCCAGAGGCATGAAGGGTTCAGGCGATTCGCTCTACCATAACAACGGCGACGGCACGTTTACCGATGTGTCAAAGAAAGCCGGCGTCTCCGATCCGCACGGCTTCTTTGGCATGGGCGTCTATTGCAGCGACTTTGACGACGACGGGCTGGTTGACATCTACGTGGCCAACGATTCGACGCCGAATTTTCTTTACCACAACAACGGCGACGGCACTTTCAAAGATCTCAGCTTCATCTCCGGCACGGCACTGAACGCCGACGGCGCTGAACAAGGCAGCATGGGCGTCGCCATCGGCGATTATGATCACGATGGGCGCTTTGATATTTTCATTACTAACTTCGTAGACGACTACGACACGCTGTACCACAACGACGGTCGCAATTTTTTTACAGACGTCTCGTACAAGGCAAATATCGCGGCGGTCAGCATGCCGCTGGTGCGATGGGGAACCAAGTTCTTCGACTATGACAACGACGGCTGGGGCGATCTGTTCGTCGCCTGCGGCCAGGTTTACCCGCAACTCGAACACTACCGCCAGCGCAAGCTGCTGCACCACAACAACCGCAACGGCACGTTCACGGAAGTCGCAGCGCAGTGCGGCGCGCCATTGATGGAAGAGCGCGCGGGCCGTGGCGTCGCCTTCGGCGATCTGGATAACGACGGCGACATCGATATGGTGATCAATGATCTGGACGGCCCGCCGCAAGTCTTACGCAACGACGGCGGCAACGCCAACAATTCGATTCTCATACGCACGATTGGCGAGAAGAGCAATCGCGACGGCATCGCCGCGAAAGTCAAGGTGGTCTCAAGCGACCTGACGCAAATCGATGAAGTGCGCAGCGGCGGCAGCTACATCTCGCAAAATGACATGCGGCTGCATTTCGGCCTGGAGAAGCGGACGAAGATCGACCTGATCGAAATCCGCTGGCCGAGCGGCGTGGTGGATAAGATTACCAATGCGAGCGTGAATAAAATCCTGACGGTCAGGGAAGGCAAAGGCCTGGTCGAGCAGAAAGAGTTCAAGACCCTGCGCGGCGACAGGTGATCATGGGGTTGACCCGGAGAATCTTGAATGGGTTTCGTAGGCAAAACATTTTATGGTTCCGGCTACGAATTGAAGGCCGCCGCCTGCGCCGGTCAATCGCTGCTGCGTGTCACGCTCCTGGTTCTTCTGCTGGCTCCGCTGGCTGCGGCGGCGCAGAAGAACAACCTTGATGCGCGCCTTGAGCAGGCCGTCCAGGCTATTCGTCAAAACCGCATAGCGGAAGCCGAACAACAATTAAATAGCATACTGAAAACCGCGCCGAACGAGGCGCGGGCGCTCAATCTGCTCGGCACGATTCGCGGCAGCCAGCGGCGCTTTGACGAGGCGGAAACGTTCTTCGTGCGAGCCGTCGGAGTTGATCCGCAACTCGCCGGGGCGCATATGAATCTGGCTTACCTTTATCTGCTCAAAGGGGCGCTGGACAAAACCATCAGCGAATTAAAAGAAGTGCTGCGCCTGGAGCCAGGCAACGCCGATGCGCTTAACAAGCTGGCGCAACTGCTGCTCTCTATGGGTCGGGCTGACGAATGCATCAGCTTTCTGGAGAGCGCAAAGAGCGCCCAGTCGCCACCAGTAGCCTTGCTTACATTGCTTGGCGATGCCTATTTGAGCAAAGGCGATGCGAGCAAGGCCGAAGAGAATTATCTCGCCGCGCTCGATAAGCAAAACGATTCAGCCGCGGCCTTGCTTGGTTTGGCGCAGGTGGCGCAATTCAGAGGCGAGGCGAAAACCGTCTCGCTCTATCTGGCGCGGGCGAAGCCGCTTGCTGCCAGGTCGCCCGAACTGCTTTACCAGTTCGCGATGATTGCGCTGAAGTCTGAGGCAGTCGAAGAAGGCCGTTCAGCGCTTGATCAGGCCATCAAGCTGCGGCCTGATCAGCCGGCATATTTTCTAGCGCTCGGCGACGCCTGGCTGAAGAAACCCGATCTGTTTGAAGCCGAGCAAGCTTTCCGGCGCGCGCTGGCGCTTCAGCCTGAAAATCCGCTGGGGCAAATGTATCTTGGCTACACGCTGCTCAAGCAGAAGAAATACCCCGAGGCGCGCACCTACTTGCGCAAAAGCATTCTGGCCGATCCCAACCGGCCCGAAACGGTTTACTACCTAGGCGTTGTCGCGCAGGAACAGAACGAGGACGAGCAAGCGGTAGAAATCATGCAAGGCCTGGTCAGGCGATTCCCGGCTTTTGCCAGCGCCCACATCGCGCTTGGGATTGCTTATCTGCGACTGAAGGATTATGCGCGCGCCCGCCAGGAGCTTGAAGTAGCGGTGAAGTTGGACCCGGATGAGCCGCGCGCGCACTACAACCTGGCGATGCTTTTCGCACGGCTTAAAGATTCGCCGCGCGCGCAAGAAGAGATGCAGATGGTCGAGCGGTTGAAGAGCAGCAAAGGACGTGCGCAAGACAATGAGCTGTTTGCGCCCTCCGCCGCGAAGCCTTGATAGAGAGTTGAGAGCGTGTTTTGAAAATCCCAAGCTCCGTCGGAGCGAGATGTTTATAGATAGAACTGAGCAAATGAGTCCAAGCTCCGTGGGAGCGAGATGTCGACATTGCGCTCCTACGGAGCTTGGCTGAACTCATCGACTCTCTTTCTATAAACATTGCGCGCCTACGGCACTCATACGCGCGGGGTGGTTTGTGAATCAGACTGTCTCGCCTAACTCGATCTCGTGAAGGTGAAGCATGTTGAAAAACTTGATTAACAAACGCCGGATGAGCTTGCTCGCGTGCTTGCTGGTGATTTTTGCCATGTGCCTGTCGGCGACACCGGCGCAATCACCAAAGAGTCAGGATGATACGGTCAAACTTAGAGCCCACCTGATCACTATGGATGTGATGGTGAAGGATAAAAAGGGCAAGTTCATCACCGACCTCAAAGCCGACGATTTCACCATTGTCGAGAACGGCGTGCCGCAAAAGGTCGAGTTTTTTGATCCGCCGCTTGCAGGCGTCAGTGTAACGAATCAGCCAAAGGCTGCCGACCCAACCAAGCCTGCTGAGGTGGCAAAGCCGGTCGCACCAGCCAGCGGGCCGACGCACATTATCTCGCTGGTGCTCGACGGCGCGACGACTGAGCAAGGCAATCTCAAGCAAGTGCGCGAAGGTATGCTGCGCTACATTCGCGAGCGCATCGCGCCTGCCGATCTGGTGGCTATATTCGCGGTGACGACCGACTTGCGACTGCTGCAATCGTTCACGCAAGACAAAGCGAAGATGATTGCCGCCATCGATAAGACGAACGATTTGACGGCCTCGAATAAAAACTCGGAGCGCAATCAGATCGCCCAGGATATTCGGCAAGCGCAGATGGAGATGGAAGGATTGCCCGGCACCGGCGGGCTGCCGCAATCCGCAGAGGCGGCAAGCCTCGGTTCAACCGCAGCTCGCAGTCTCATTCTGTCCAACGTCCTCCAGCAATATCTGAAGCTGCGCTCGCAACTGAGCGTGCAGCAGGCACGGCCCGTTCTGGCCTCGCTTGCCGCCCTCTGCGAGGCCCTGCGCACGGTGCCGGGCAAGAAAACGCTGGTGCTGTTTTCGGAAGGCTTTATCACGCCGGAAATCCTCGACTGGCAGGTGCAAAGCGTAGTCGACATTGCCAACCGCGCGAACGTCGCAATTTATATCATAGATTCAGCCGGTCTGCGCACGAGCACGCCGCTAGGGACTGGGCCGGGGCCGACTTCGCCGCTCGCTGGTGTGGCGGCAACGGCCAATACCAGAGACCGCATGAACGCAACAACCGCCGGCGGTGAAAGCCTGTTTGATAACGTGCGGCACGAGGGCCTTGATCGCCAGTACGACATCCTTTACCGCATATCGGGCGATACCGGCGGCGAGTTCCTCAAAGGCAGCAACGACATCGGCAAGGGCCTTGATCGCATAGATCAGGAGATTCGCGCACGCTATACGCTGGCCTATTACAGCACGGATACGAACTTCGACGGCAACTTCCGTAAAGTGAAGATCGATGTGCGCCGACCTGACGCGCATCTCATCACGCGCTCAGGCTACTATGCGAATGCCGGCGACAGCATCGTGCCGCTTTCGGCAGATGAGAAGAAGCTGTTAGGGAATCTCGCATCGGTTGCCGCCGACTCGGCCTCGCCGTTGTTTTTAGAATTGAGCCCGTTCAGATTTAGAGATGGCCATTACATTGTGCCGCTGGCGCTTGAGGTGCCGCCGAGCATCGTCAAGTTCGAGCGCAAAGGCGATAAGCAAACGGCGCAGTTCGAGGTTCTCGGCGTGCTCAGGCAGGGGCCGGAGACGATTCTTTCGCGGCTGGGCAGCGGATTCAATGTCGCGCTGACCGATGAGCAATACAAGAAGCTTGCGGCCAACAATATCTTTTACCGGCAGGATATGGAACTGGCTCCGGGGACTTACACGGTTGAACTGCTCGTCAGAGACAAGTTGTCGGGAAAGATGGCGGCGAGAAAAGAACAACTGGTTCTGCCCGCGCCGGACACGGCATTCTCGACTTCCGGGGTGGTGTTGAGCCATTTCGCCGAGCGCGCCAAACCACCGTCGGCGGCGACTGAAACGGTTGATGTGTTCAATCAGGGCGGCGTGCAGATTCGCCCTTTACCGAGCCGCATCTTTCACGCTGCGGATAACCTGATCGTTTTCTTTGAAACCTATAATGCAACCAACAATGAGGCGACCGGCAAGCCGCTGGTGCGCGTCACCGTGATGCTGATGAAGGACGGCAAGCTGGCCAAAAAGCCTATCGATTATGTACTGACTGAGGTAGCCAATGAGCCGGTGCCGCACTTGACCTTTGCGAAGTACATCACCCTCGCAGGACTTGCCACAGGCAACTATACGGCAGTCCTCGAAACCATGGATATGGTGACACACAAGCTGGTGAAGCAGCAGGTGACTTTTACGATCACCGAATGATTGAAAGAAGCTCCGTAGGAGCGCAATGTTTATAGCTAGCAGATCAGATCACGAATCAAGCTCCGTCAGGAGCGCAATGTCGACATTTCGCCCCGACGGGGCTCGGCTCTCTGGCGTCTGATGACTATAAACATTTCGTCCCTAGCGGGACTTTTCGGTAACGCGCTATAGGAACGAAAGGCAGTGCATAAGCGGATGAAAGCCCTAGTAATAAATCGATTGAGTACTCACCTGCTGCTCATCGTTCTGGCGCTCGGCCTGCCGTTCATCGCTTATGCGCAACGGCTAGTGGTGCCGGCTAAGGCGGCGGTTACTTTTGAAGAAGTGCCAGCGAAGACGAGCGGCATCACCTGGGTTCATAACAATGCGCATTCGCTTGAGCGCCATTTGCCTGAGACGGTCGGAGCCGGGTGCGCCTTCTTCGATTACGACAATGACGGCTGGATGGATATCTATCTGGTCAATAGCGGCGCGGCGGATTTTTATAGGCCGGCGACGCCGCTCAAGAACGCGCTTTATCATAACAATCACAATGGCACGTTCACCGATGTCACAGATAAAGCCGGCATGGCTGGCGGCACCTTCGGCATGGGCGTGGCCGCCGGCGATTATGATGGCGATGGCTGGCAGGATCTTTACATCACCAGTTATGGCCGCAACCTTCTTTATCACAACAATGGCAATGGGACGTTCACCGATGTGACGGACAAGGCCGGCGTTGCCGCGCCCGGCTGGTCGACCTGCGCCGTCTGGTTCGACTATGACAACGATGGCAAGCTCGACCTGTTCGTATCCAGCTTCGTAGCTTATGACAAGACGCAGCACGTCCTGTGTACGGACGAGACGCTGAAGCAGTTCTACTATTGCGTCCCGCGCCTGTTCAAGCCGAGGCCGAGTCATCTCTTTCACAACAATGGCAACGGCAGCTTCACTGATGTGAGCCAGGCGTCGGGCATCGCCGCGTCGCCCGGCAAATCATTCGGCGCGGTCGCCAGCGATTTCAACAATGACGGCTTGATCGATCTCTTCGTCGCTAATGACACGATGCCTAACTTTCTCTTCATCAACCAGGGCGATGGCAAGTTTGAAGAGGAAGGACTGGCCGCCGGCGTCGCTTATGGCGACAACGGCAAGCCGCGTTCAGGCATGGGCGTCGACGCCGTAGACTATGACGGTGACGGCTGGCAGGACATGTTCGTTGCCAACATTGACCAGGAATTCTTCAGTCTCTATCGCAACCGCAAAGATTTATCGTTCACCGATGATCCGGGAGAGATCGCGCCGGCCACACAGATGTTGAGCGGCTGGGGATTGAAGTTTTTCGATTATGACAACGACGGTGACGCCGACCTGTTGCTGGTCAACGGCCACCCGGACGACCTGATCGAGATGCGCGTGGCGCGTGTGAAGTACCAGGAGCCCATGCTGCTGTTCGAGAATACCGGGCGCGGGTTTAAGAATGTCAGCGCCGCGTCCGGCGCGGTCTTCGCCAAGGAGTTTTCAGGGCGCGGCATGGCAATCGGCGACTTTGACAACGATGGCGACCTTGACGCGCTCATCTCGAATAACGGCCAAGCTCCTGTGCTGCTGCGCAACCAGGGCGGCAATCGCAACAACTGGCTGGGTCTGCAACTCGTCGCCACAAAGAGCAACCCCGCCGCCGTTGGAACATTGATTATCTGGCAAGCCGGCGGCGTGAAGCGCAGTCGCTTGAAGACCGGCGGCGGCAGCTATCTGGCGTCGCACGACCCGCGCGAAGTGCTGGGGCTAGGCGCGGCTACGAAGTTAGACAGCCTTGAGATTCGCTGGCCGAGCGGCAAGCTGGACCGGCTGACGAATCTGCCGCTGAACGCCTACGTCAAAGTAGTCGAAGGCGAGGGCCTCGCGCGCGGCGGGACGGCGACAGCGAAGTGAGGGCCTGGGAGCGCGGGCGTCTCGCCCGCCGGTCTTACTTAAGCGAGAACATGCAGGCAAGATGCCCGCGCTCCCAGGCGATCAGGAAAGCGTAATGTATAGGACAAAGAAAATATTGATGCTTGTCCTCTGCGGCAGCGCGGCGGTGCTCTGTCTCTTGAGCCCGCCTTCACCGCGCAGCCAGGCGCAGGCGCAGGCCGACACGCCTTTGTCCAAATTATCTCAATGGCAGTCGCGCGATTACGCAGGCATTCAATATGTCGGCAGCCAGGCTTGCGCCGTATGTCATGCAGGCAAAGCTGCGACGCAGGCCGCCACGCCGATGGCGCACGCTCTGGAACCTGCCGACGAGGTTAAGGTCTTGCGCCGAAATCCGCGCTTGACCTTTCGCCATGGCGTCTATCGCTATCAGATTCTGCACCAGAATAATCGTGCGACTTATACGGTCAGCGACGGCATAACGACGATCACCGAGCCGATTCTCTACAGCTTCGGCATGGGCAAGCAGGGCCAGACCTATGTCTTCCGCCACCAGGGCGCGTTGTATGAAAGTCGTGTAACTTACTATGAGAGCCTGCGCGGCCTCGACTTCACAGGCGGACAGCAACAGTTGGTGTCGACCACCGTAGAGGAGGCGCTTGGCCGGCGTCTGAGCATGGAAGATGCCCGATCATGTTTCGCTTGCCACGCGCCGTCGGCGGTCAGCGGCACGGAGTTGCAACTGGATCACTTCACTCCCGGCGTTACCTGCGAGTCATGTCATGGGCCGGGCGCGCGTCACCTTGCGGCGATCAAGGCCGGCCAGTTCGATGACCCGCAAATTTTCAATCCGGGCAAACTCGATGGCATCTCGCTGTCGCAGGAGTTTTGTGGTTCATGCCACCGTGGCTTCGGGCAGGTCATGCAACTGCCGGCGCAAGGTGGGGCGAACAACATACGCTTTCAGCCTTATCGAATCTTCAACAGCCGTGGGCATAACAAGCGCGACCCGCGCATCAGTTGCATCGCCTGTCACGACCCGCATGAAGAGATCAAGCGCGACGCGGCTTTTTACGATGTCAGGTGTCTTGCCTGTCATCTCATTGATGCGAAGGAAACCAAGACGGCGACGCGCATGGCAGCGGCCTGTCCGGTTGGCCGGCAGCAGTGTGCGAGTTGTCATATGCCGAAGATTGATCAGCCTGAAATGCACTCGAAGTTCACGGATCACTGGATTCGCATCGTCAAGCCCGGCGCGCCGGTGCCCAAGTGATGATCCGGGAAAGGAGAAGGGTCATGTGGAGCCAGCTAGGTCGATTCGCCGCGCAGGCCATTTGCGGTCTGGCTGCCATTGCCACTTTGTTGATGCAAGGCGCGGCGCTGGCTCAACAGACTCTTCCGAGCGCGCCGGTGGTTAAAGATCCGAAGTCGCAAACCCGTGAGCGACAGGATCGCGAAGCGACGCTGCGCAGCGCGGAAGTCGGAGCGGCGCTCGACAAGGCTAAAGATCGGCGCATGCAGATAGACATCGAGCAGATCAAGCAGGACTATAAGCGCATACAGATCCTTCGCAATGAGATGGCGCATATCGTCCTGGCCAACAAGCCATTCGACTATAAGGCGATTTCGGAAAGGGCCGAAGCGGTCGGCAAGTCGGCTGATCGATTGAAGACGCACTTGCTGCCAAAGGCCGCCGAGCCGAAGCAAACGAGTCAGAAGACTCAGGTCGAATTCAATTCGGGCGAAATGAAAAGCGCGCTCGTCAGGCTCTGTAAACTGATCGACCATTTTGTCGAGAATCCGATGCTGAAAAATCCTGACCTCACCAATGCGCAGCAAGCGCAGCAAGCTGGCAACGACCTGTTGAGCATCATTGAACTCAGCGGCAACGTCAGGAAAAGTGCCGAGAAGCTGAAAGTGTCCAGGTGAACCGTCCGGCGCGATAGCCGCGCGTCGCGCCGTTCAACGAAAGAGAGATTAGCCAAGGTCTTAGACGTTGAAGCACAAGCAAATTCAAAACAATTGAGGGAACGAATGAAAAACGCAAAAATCGCCATCGGTCTACTTCTCCTGTGCGCGCTGACGACGAGCGCGCGGCCAGTGGACTCTGAACAGCCTATGTCGCCACCACATCATTTAATGCCTGTGCCTGCCGCCGTGCAGTTTCAGACGGGGCGGCTGAAAATCGATGCGTCGTTCAGCGTCGCGGTAGATGGCCGCGCCGATGCACGGCTCGAAGGCGGCATCAATCGCGCGGCTCGCCGGCTTGAAGGCCGCACCGGATTGACGTTTGCGCGCCCGCCCGCAGGCGACCCGCAAACCGCGACCCTGCGCATCGAATGCAAAGGGCCGGGCAGCCCCGTGCCTTCAGTCAATGAAGATGAATCTTATGCGCTTGATGTGACAGACCAACAAGCGGTCTTGAAAGCGGCGACCGCAGTGGGCGCGCTGCGCGGGCTTGAGACGTTCCTGCAACTGCTCGAAGGTGATCGTATTGGATATTACATTCCGGCGGTCAGCATTCAAGATCATCCGCGCTTCCCCTGGCGCGGCTTGATGATTGACGCGGGCAGGCACTTTCAGCCGGTCGAAGTCATCAAGCGCAACCTCGACGGCATGGCAGCGGTCAAGCTCAACGTGCTGCACGGGCACCTCTCGGAAGACCAGGGATTTCGCGTCGAATCGAAACGCTATCCGCGCCTGCATCAGATGGGCTCGGACGGTCTCTACTACACGCAGGATCAGATACGCGAGGTGATCGCTTACGCACGCGACCGTGGCATACGCGTCATGCCCGAATTCGACATGCCGGGCCACGCGACGAGCTGGCTGGTCGGCTATCCCGAACTGGGGAGCGCGCCGGGGCCCTACACCATCGAGCGCAAGGCCGGCATCTTTGAGCCGGCTTTCGATCCGACGCGCGAAGAGCTTTACAAGTTTCTCGATGGCTTTTTTACAGAGATGGCCGGGCTGTTTGTTGACGATTACATGCACATCGGCGGCGATGAAAACGAAGGCCACCAGTGGACCAACAACCCACAGATTCAAACCTTCATGAAGGCCAGAGGCATTAAGGACAATCACGCGCTGCAAGCCTACTTCAATCTGCGCCTGTCGAACATTATGCAAAAGCTCGGCAAGAAGATGATCGGCTGGGATGAGATTCTCCACCCCAACCTTCCGCAAGACATCGTCATTCAATCGTGGCGCGGGCCGGCGTCGCTCGCCGAAGCGGCGAGCAAAAGCAATAACGGCATTCTGTCGGCGGGTTATTACATAGACCAGATGTACCCGACCTGGCAGCATTATCAGGCTGACCCTGTGGCCGCCGACAACAAGCTCAGCGACAAGGAACTGACGCACATTCTCGGCGGCGAGGCGGCGATGTGGAGCGAGTGGGTCAGCCCGGAAACCATAGACTCGCGCATCTGGCCGCGCACCGCCGCCATCGCCGAGCGCCTCTGGTCGCCGCGCAACGTCACGGACGTAGATGATATGTACAGGCGGCTTGAGACGATCAGCGTCGAGCTTGAAGAGTTGGGACTGCTGCACGAAAGAAACCTCCCCGTCATGCTGCGCCGCCTGGCGGGCACGAAAGAGATCGGCCCGCTCAAGACGCTGGTGTCGGTCGTCGAGCCGGTCAAACAGTATCGCCGCAATCAAGCTCGCACGGCGACGATGCTGACGCCGTTGACGCGCTTGATTGACGCGGCGCGCGCCGATAGCCGTGCGGGCCGCGAGTTCGCGGCGCTGGTTGATGGCTTGCTCAGGGACGTGCCGACCTTCTGCCGCAATCAGGAGCGCATCAAGATGGTGCTCACCGAGTGGCGCGACATACGGCCCGCGCTCGACGCGATGATCGATAAGTCGCCGATCTTGCGCGAAGCCGAACAGCTTCCGCGCGACCTTGCAGACATCGGCAACGCCGGGCTTGAAGCCTTGTCATATCTGGCTGCTGATGTCGCGCCGCCCGACGGCTGGCGCGAGGCGAAGATGGCTTTGTTGGAACAAGCGGCCAAGCCGAAAGCCGAAGTTGAGTTCGCCATCATCGAGCCGGTGAAAAAGTTGATCATTCTGGCGGCGGAGATGCCCGGCCTCAAGAGCATCCCACAATCACAGTGGAAAGACCGCGTGCTGTCCCTGACGGCGCAAAAGAGCCGCTAGCAGTAATGTAGGGGCGACCCTCTGTGGTCGCCCCAGACTGCAAGCCATTGCTTACTTCAAAATCGCCACATTCCACTCAGGGGAGGCCACAGAGGGCCTCCCCTACATGCTTTCCCCTCACTTTACAAAAGCTCGGAATGGCCGTGTGGTTTGCTTTCACGCCACGCGTGTTTCCGTTACCATGCTGCTGATGCCCAATCCACATGGACAGGTGAATTCTTGGTGATGCTTAAACGAATCGTGCTGCTGGTAATCTTCGTTACTGGCTCTCTGGTCAACACGCTGGCTCAGGACAAATTCGACTTCTACGGGCGTGGGCCGTATCGCACGGGTGTGCCGCGCCCATCGTCTATCACTGGCTACGAGCCGGGCGAGTTTCAAACGCCGCACGGACAGGTGGCGCGGGTCATTGAAAAGATCGCTGCCGCCGCCTCTGACCGCGTGCGCGTCATCGAAAACGGCGAGACATGGGAGCATCGCAAGCTCTATCTCGTCGTCGTCTCCGCGCCTGAAAATCTGGCGCGGCTCGATGAGATCAAAGACAATCTTACGAAGCTCGCCGACCCGCGACAGATCAAAAACGAAGACGAAGCCAGTCAACTTGCTCGCAGCACGCCGATGGTCGTCTGGCTCAACTACGGCATTCACGGCAACGAATCGGCGAGCTATGAAGCCGTGCAGCAGGTGCTTTATCAACTGGCCGCATCCGACGAGCCGCGCACGCTTGAGATATTGAAGAATGTCGTCGTCATCATCAACACCATGCAGAACCCCGACGGCCACGAACGCTTCGCCGTCTGGGAAGACTCCGTAGCCATCGGCAACGCCGAGCCGGCGAGCCTCGAACACCAGGAGCCTTATCAAATCTACGGGCGCGGCAACCATTACCGCTTCGACATGAACCGCGACCTGCTGGCGCTGTCACAGCCGGAAACCCAAGCCACCTTGCGCGGCGTGCGCGAATGGCATCCGCAGGTCTTCGTAGACCTTCACGGACAAGTGGCATCTTATTTTTTCCCGCCCGCCGCCGAGCCGATCAACAAGAATCTACCGCTTGAGCGGTCGAAATTCTGGTATGACAAATTCGGGCGCGGCAATGCGGCGGCGTTTGATCGCTATGGATGGAATTACTATAGCCGTCACATATTCGATATTTACTATGCCGGGTATATGGATTCGTGGTCTTCATTACAGGGCGCGACGGGGATGACCTATGAGACAGACGGCGGCGGCCCGCGCTCGCTTGCCGTCAAGCAAGACGACGAGACGATCCTGACCTTCCGCCAGGGCATCGCCAAACACGTCACGGCTTCGCTGGCGACGCTGGAGACGGCGGCGGCCAATCGTGAAGCGCGCTTGAAAGATTACTACCTGTTCTTCAAAACCGGCATGGACGAAGGGCGCACGGAGCCGATGAAGCGCGTCGTCCTGCTGCCGGGCCGCGACCCGCAGCGCGCCGCCGAACTGGTGCGCAATCTCGTGCGCCAGGGCATCGAAGTGCAGGTCGCACGCGACGGCTTTCGCTCCGCAGCGGCGCACGATTACAGCGGCGCGGCTACATCGGCGAAAGAGTTTCCAGCAGGCGCTTATGTGATCGATTTCACGCAACCGATGAAGCGACTCGCCAGGGCGCACCTTGAGCCGACCCCTGAGCTTGACGAATCGTTCATCAAGCGAGAGCTTGAGCGCCGGTCGCGCAACGAACAGCGCGGCAAGAACGTTGACAAAGAGGATTACGAATTTTACGACATCACCTCTTGGTCGCTGCCGCTGGCTTATGGCGTCGAGGCTTACTGGACGGAAGATGCGCCTACTGTAAAAGGTGCGCAAGTGAAAGTGAATGAGATTACTTTTACGTCATCGCGCAATGAAATTCGCGGCGACTATTTGGGTGCATCAGATTCGCAACCGATTGCCGGGCTCGCGGGCAGCGTCGAAGGCGGGCGGGCGAACACGGCATACATCATCCCTTATGGCACCGATGCCGCAGCGAAGCTCGCCATCACACTGCTCAAGGAAGATTTCAAGCTTGCCATCACGACGCGGCAATTGAACGCCGGCGGGCGCAACTGGCCTGCGGGCACGCTGCTGGCGCGCACGGCTCGCAATCCCGAATCGCTGCATGAACGCATCACGCAGCTTGCCGGGTCTACCGGCGCGCAGGTCAAGGCCATTAACTCGGCTTACACCGAAGAAGGCGATACAGGCATCGGCTCGGAAGCCATCGTCAGCCTCAAAGCGCCGCGCGTCGCCGTTGTCTGGGACGAAGGCAGCGACCCGACAGGCTACGGCGCGCTGTGGTACACCTTCGAGCGCGCTTATTCGATCAACTTCACACCCGTGAGCATCCGTGCGCTTAAGGCCAGTGACCTCTCGAAGTTCAATGTGATCATTCTTCCAGACGGCTTCGGCGGCGCGTATCAAGCGGCGCTCGGCAAAGACGGCATTGATAAATTGAAATCGTGGACGCGCGACGGCGGCGTGCTCATCGGACTGGGCGGCGCGGCGACGATGTTCATGAACAAAGACGTTGATCTCACCTCTTCGCGACTGGTCGGCTCGGACGACGATTCACCGACTGCCGCCGCGCCAGCCGCTGAAGCCCAGACGCCGCCAACCACCGCGCCGAAGCCCGCTGATACGAAACCCGCCGATACCAAATCCAAAGATAAGGGTAGAGAAGCCGCCGCCAAGCCGGATGAGAAACCGCCGGCAAAACTCGATGAGAAGAAGCCCGACGCGACCGTGCCGCCCAAGAAGAAGCCTAACGAGCCTATCAGTGTGCCGGGCGCAGCGTTTCGCGCGCGGGTCAACCGCAATCACTATCTCGCCTATGGCTACCACTCGGATACGGCGGTGGTGATGATACAGGGCGATGGCTTCTTCCGCGCCTCGAAGGACGGCGCGAACGTCATCACCTTCACGGCTGACGGGCCGCTCACGGTCGCCGGTTTCACCTGGCCTGACAACACCGAAGCCTTGCTGCGCGGCACGTCATTCCTCATTGATGAGCCGACCGGACGCGGCCACGTCATCCTGTTCGCCGAAGACCCGAACTATAGATTCCTATGGCGCGCGCCGCAGCCGTTCTTCTTGAACGCTATCCTGCTGGCGACGGCGCTCAGATGAACATGGCAGTGTGGCGCATTTGATCTCAAGTACGGCGGCTGACAAGATTTTCATAAGGAAGGGAGCGCGCCCATGAGCAATGATAGACCGCTCAGAGAACGAGCGACCGATTTTTTCGCCGGCTTGCAGGATGACATCTGCGCGGCGCTTGAACAACTCGACGGCGCTGCACGGTTCCGCGAAGATCAGTGGGAGCGCGACGGCGGCGGCGGCGGACGCACGCGCGTGATGGAAGGCGGCGCGCTGTTTGAAAAGGCCGGCGTCAATTTCTCAGCCGTTCACGGTCACTTTGAAAATGCCTATGCCGAACGCATGCCGGTCGGCGAAGGCACACAGTTTTACGCCGCCGGCACGTCACTCGTGCTGCACCCTACAAATCCTATGGTGCCGACCGTTCACGCCAACTTCCGTTACCTTGAAAGAGGCACAGGCGGCTGGTTTGGCGGCGGCGCGGACCTGACGCCTTACTATCCTTATCGCGAAGACGCGGTGCATTTTCACCGCGCCTTAAAAGAAGCCTGCGACGGAGCGGACCCGGCGTTTTATCCCAAGTTCAAGAAGTGGTGCGATGAATATTTTTTCATCAAGCATCGCAATGAAGCGCGCGGCATCGGCGGCATCTTCTTCGACTACCTGCCGGGCGCGGACGAAGGGCCGCTGCTCGGCCCTGAAGACCAGGTCCCGCGCGAGCCGCGCGGCATCGAGTTCATCTTCAATTTCGTGCAGGCCGTCGGACGCGCTTTTCTGCCGGCCTACCAGCCCATTGCCGAGCGGCGGCGTAATGAACCTTACACGGAGCGCGCGCGCGAGTTTCAACTGATCCGTCGCGGGCGTTACGCCGAATTCAATCTGGTGTATGATCGGGGCACGTAGTTTGGACTGGATACGCGCGGGCGCAGGGAATCCATTTTGATGTCGTTGCCGCCGCTGGTTCGCTGGGTCTACGATTACCAGCCTGAGCCGGGCAGCCGCGAAGCCGAAGCGTGGGAGTACTTTCGCGCCCACGACTGGCTGAATGAAGACTGAGGCGGATGTTGGTCACACGGCATAGCATTCCTGAGACAGTCAGGATAAGCTGTGGTCAACTCGTGTGGTTTGCGTCTCGGCATCTCACTTGCACTGGCTCATCGCGAAGAAGCGTGCT
>JBBWZK010000462.1:0-26433 GCA_039648975.1 Blastocatellia bacterium | reverse complement strand
GCCCAACGTCTCATGACTACTCTTGCCACGTAACGGCGGTTGATTTCAGGCAGGCGTTTTAATACTTGTACGCTTTAGCGTATTCGCGATGCATGGTAAAGTCGCACGGTGCGATGATGAATATGATTTTACTGGTTGTGAGATTATTGCTGGCCGCTGTGTTTGCGGTGGCGGCGGTGGCCAAGTTAATGGATCGGCGCGGCGCTCGTCGGGCGATCACCGACATGGGCTTGCCGCAAGCGACTGCGCCGCTGCTCGCCTGGATCGTCCCTGTAGCCGAGCTTACAGTTGCGGGAATGCTGTTGCCGGCGGCCTCGGCCTGGTGGGGCGGTGGGGCGGCGCTCGTGTTGCTCGCTGCCTTTACAGCGGCCATCGCCCTCAACCTGCGGCGCGGTCGTGCGCCCGATTGTCACTGCTTCGGACAACTGACAGCCGGGCCTATAGGTCGCGGCACGCTCTTGCGGAATCTCTTGCTTCTGACGGCTGCCGGCCTGCTCGTGTTGAGTCCGAAGCAGTCAGTTAGCCTGAGCGCCATTGCCTGGCTTGCCGAATTGACGGCGGGCGAGCGCGCGCTGGTGTCAATCAGCCTCATCGCGGTTGCGCTGCTGGCGACGGTCGTTCGCCTGCTCATGCGTCTGCTTCAGCAAAACGAGCGGTTGCTAGTGGCGCTGGCCGAATCGCGCGTGCCGTTTGAAGATGACGCAGAGGAGCCGGTCGTGCGTAAAGACATGGCGCTGCCGTCAATCGGTTTGCCTGTGGGTGCGCCTGCATCAGAGTTCCAACTCGCTGACCTCGATGGCCAGGCGATAAGCCTCGCCGATTTGTTGCGTCCGAATTTGCCGCTGGCGCTGTTCTTCGTCAGCCCGACCTGTGGCCCTTGCGCGGCGATGCTCACAGATATTGCACGTTGGCAGCAGCAATATGGCGAGCTGCTTTCCTTCGCGTTCATCAGTTCAGGCAGCCGCGAAGATAATCAGAAGAAGTTTGCTGATGCCGGCACCGTGCTGCTGCAAAACGGCTCGGAGGTGTCTGAGTTATTCGAGGCAAAGTGGACACCGGCAGCGCTGATCATTAAGCCTGACGGCAGCATCGGCAGCCCGCTTGCCAACGGCAGTGAAACGATTCGGCGATTGATCATCCAAACGGTCACGGCTATGGGGTCGAACCGCGCTGCGCTGGAGGCGGACATCAACGGCAACGGCCAGATTAACGAATCATCCGGGCAACTCGGCAAGCCTGCGCCCAAGCTGGCGCTTCCCAATCTCAACGGCGAGACGGTGACGCTCGACGATTTCAAAGGCGAGCGCACGCTGGTGGTTTTCTGGAGTCCCGACTGCACGTTCTGTGAGCAGATGCTTGACGAATTAAAGCGCCTCGAAGCCAATCCGCCGCCGCATGCGCCGCGATTGCTGGTGATCTCGAAAGGTTCGGTAGAGGCAAACCGCGCGGCAGGCTTGCGGTCGCCCGTCGTGCTCGATAGCGATTTCGCAGTCGGCACGAAATTCGGCGCGAGCGGCACGCCTGCGGCAGTGTTGATTGACGAACGCGGCAACATCGCCTCAGAAATCGTCGGCGGTGCCCCGCGCATCCTGGCGCTGGTGGGCGTCAGAAAAGCGGCTCATTAAAGCGGTGTCCATGTAGCGCAAGTCGGTTAGCTTGCGCGAGTCCGTGCGCCTGCGCGAGTTATGCGCAAGCTAACCGACTTGCGCTACCTCTAATGCTGTGGCGGCCAGGTCGGCTTCGGCGGCTGACGGCGCGTGCGGGCGGCAGAGCGCGAGCCGCTTCTCATCTCATTGTCTGAAGTCAACGGTGGAGGCTCGTCAGTCACCACCTGATTTTCGTCAGCCTCCGATTGCGGCGCTTGCCTTTGGTGTTCGATGTTACAAATCTCGTTGGGCTCGCTGCCCCAGGCGAAGCTTCTTCGCAGCGTGCGCGGGCAGGCGGATGACGACAGCAAGCCGCTATCGGCGCAGACTTCGACGGTGATGCTTCCCGCCTGATCTGCTTCGCTTCTGGCGTCCGGCGACAAGGTTTCCAAGCCGGCGTCGGCAATCAGCGATTCATGTGTGCAATCAACGAAAGGCTCTGTGCCGGAGATAAAAAGCTCTGTGCGCCGCTCGGTGCATTCGGCAGTGGCGCGCAGTCCGGTCGTCGGGTCGATCTCGGCTTCAACGATTCCCGATGGCCGCGCGAAGTTATCGCCGCCAAGCTCTGGCCTGATCGCCAGCGCCGCTTTGATAAAGTCGGCCCACAGCGGCAGCGCCGCTTCCGAGGCTTTCATCTGTATGTCTGTGTTGTCGTCGAAGCCGACCCAGACGGCGCAAACCAGATTTGGCGTATAGCCTACAAACCAGCCATCGTTCGAGGTGCCTGTCTTGCCTGCAAGCGCGCCCGGCAATCCATAACTGCGTAGGCGGGCCGCCGTACCCTGATCAACCACCGATTGCATCATGCTGGTCATCAGGTAAGCGACCTGTGGCGAGAAGGCGTGCGCGCTTGCGGCTGACACATTGGCTGACCCGCCGCTGGCGCTACGTATGCTCTTCAAGGGAACCGCTCGCAACGCCGTCCCGCCGTTCGCAAAGGCCGTGTAAGCGCCGGCCATTTCCAGCGGCGTCGCTTCGTTAGTGCCGAGCGCCAGCGAAGGATAGGGGCGCGGCACGTCGAGGCCGCAGCTTTCCGCCGTGGCGACGACGTTGCTGAGTCCCACATTCATGGCCAGCGCCACCGCCGGCACATTCATCGAGCGCGCCAGCGCCTCGCGCAACGTCACATCACGGTTCGTAAAGCCGCCATGATAATTCGAGGGCGTGTACTGGGCGCGGCCTCCGTCATAAGTGAAGCTCTGCGGGCGATCCGAAAGCAAAGACGCCACTGTGTAGTAGCGATTACTAAGCGCCGAGGCGTAGACGAACGGCTTGAAGGTCGAGCCGGGCTGGCGGCGCGCGTCTGTAGCGCGGTTCAACTGGCTCTCGTTGTAATTGCGCCCGCCGATCATGGCCAGCACTTCGCCTGTGTGTGCATCCAGCGCGACGAGCGCCGCCTGCACGTGTTTGGCTTCTTCACCTTTGCGCGCCGGGCGGCGAGTCGGGCGATCAAGCCGTTCTGTATTTTTGATCACTGCATCGTGCGCGGCGCGTTGCAGGCGCGGATCCATCGTCGTCACAACGCGGCGTTCGGCAGAATCACCGCGTGAGCCATAGCGATCATCGAGGAAGCGTTCGACATAATCGATGAAGTAGGACGCGCCATAATCCTCGCGCACTTCCTGCTTTTTAAGCTGCAACGGCTGGCGGCTGGCGGCTTCAGCTTCGGCGCTCGTGATCGCCCCCGTATCCACCATTGCCTCAAGCACGGCGTTGCGGCGTTCGCTGGCAGGCGCTGGATTGCGATAGGTCGAATAGCGATTCGGCGCGTGGATCAGACCGGCGAGAAAGGCGCACTCGCCGAGCGTCAATTCGTTGAGGTTCTTGTCGAAATAAACTTTCGCCGCCTGCGCGAAGCCGTGCACGGCAAACGTGCTGCTCTGGCCGAGATAGACATTGTTGCAATAGAGCGTGAAGATGTCTGGTTTCGACAGCCGCGATTCGAGGATCAGCGCCATCATCGCTTCTTTGAGCTTGCGGCTCAGTGTGCGGTCGCTGGTCAGGAAAGCGTTCTTGATGAGTTGCTGCGTCAACGTCGAGCCGCCCTGAACCACGCTTCCATGATGGACATCCATCCACAGGGCGCGGGCGATGCCGTGCCAGTCTATGCCGTTATGTGTAAAGAAGCGGCGGTCTTCAATCGCCATCACGGCGTCGCGCAACTGCGCAGGGATGTCTGCGAACTGCACGGCGATCTGCTTGCGACGGTCGCCGTCGCGCAGGCAGGCAAGCGATTCGCCTTCGATGAAAGCCGACTTGAGGCGCTCGCCGCTCTGTGCTTGAGTGAGGGCAAGAATGCGCCCATCTTTGCCGATCTCGGCACGCACAGGTATCACGCCCAGTTCGCGCGCCGTCGACGGGTCAGGATAAATTTCAATGACGTTGCCGTTGATTGTATAAGAGCGAGTCTCGCCACCAGCCGCGCGCGGATTGCTGCGTTGATAGCCTGCGCCGTCGAGGTAGTTCGCCATCTCGTCGAGCGACAGGCGGTTGCCCACTGAAACCTTGAACGGCGCTGTGAAGATGCCGACCGAACGATCAAAGAAACCCGACTGCAAGCGCGCGTCAATCTCCTCTGAAAATTGCACTGTATAATAAGCTACAATACCACAGAACACGAGCATCAAGGCGCAGAGCGGCACGAGCACGCGCGGTTGGATCATCCAGGTGGCCAGTCGTTTAATCGGGCGGGGAATCAATCGAAGCACACGTTCCCATGCAATACTGGAGGCATAAGCGATGCGCGATGGCCGGCGTCGGTTACGCATCACTGCGCTGCGCAACGGTTGGCCCGCGCCTGAACTGATTCGTGCGTTGCTCACCTTCAAGATTCCTTTCCGCCGTCATCTCGGCTCGCTGATAAAGACGTGCGGCTGCGAATGCGAATTGGTAAGGCTCGCTGCTTGCGCGCCTGTAGCATCAATGCGCTTTCGCGATCTCGGATCTCAAACTGGCATCGAGCCACGCTTCAATACGGTCAATCCACGCACTGTCTACTTCTTCATCGACGAGCGCCTGGCGCAACTGCGCTGCTTTGCCCGCCAGCGCCATCAGCACGTCGGTGTTGATCGCGGTCTGCATTTCGTTGAGCATGCGCGCCACCATCACCACGGCGTTGGCATAGCCTTCGTAATAAGCCGGCGATTTTTCCGGCGGCAGGTACATGCTGGTTGCCGCTCGAATGGCTTCAGGCAGTGTATTAAATTGAGCCGCGAGGCTCTGGATTGTGTCCTCAGATAACGTCTCGATTGTCATAAAATGCCTCCCGCCGTTCGTATTGCCATCGGCGTTCCACAAACGGCGCAAGGCAAGTTGCCGGCGCGAAGCGCGCAAGATTTGCTGCGATCTTCAGCCCCGTAGGGGCGCAATGTTTATAGTAACCAGTGGGTTATCGCATCCAAGCTCCGTCAGGAGCGTAATGTTGACATTGCGCCCCTACGGGGCTTGGACTCTCTTCGATGCCTGCAACTATAAACATTGCGTCCCCACGGGACTGCCGAACCGCGCAGCAAATCTTTCGTGCTTTGTTGCCAGGGGCGTTGATTGTCAGGGCGCAGGGCGTGGTGTAGAGTAAATGATGTGGGCATTGGCAACTTCGGCCAGCGCGGCGGCACCAACCCAACACATTTTCCATTTCGTCGCTATAGCATTCTTTGCCGCATTGCTTAAAAACAACTCATTCGCATGAGAGGACAGAATCAAAGATGAGAGTATGGCCGGGACAGCCTTACCCGCTCGGCGCAACTTGGGATGGCGCGGGCGTCAGCTTCGCGCTCTTTTCCGAGAATGCCACTGCCGTTGAGCTTTGCCTCTTTGATGCGCCCGAAGCCGCCCACGAGATGGCGCGCATTCGTTTGACTGAGCACACAGATCAAGTCTGGCACGCTTATCTGCCCGAAGTGCGACCGGGACAGCTTTACGGTTATCGCGTGCATGGGCCATATCAGCCGCAGGACGGGCATCGTTTCAATCCGGCGAAGCTGCTGCTCGACCCGTATGCTAAAGCCATCGCCAGCACCGTCGCCTGGAGCGACATCGTCTTCGGCTACACCATCGGCCACCCGGATGCCGATCTTGCCAAAGATGACCGCGACAGCGCCGACGCAGTGCCCAAGTGCGTCGTCATTGATCCGGCATTCAGTTGGGGCAACGATACGCCGCCGCGCACGCCCTGGCACAAGACGCTGATTTACGAACTGCACGTCAAGGGCTTCACCAAGCGCCACCCCGAAGTGCCGCCCGACATGCGCGGCACCTATGCCGCGATGACCCACCCGGCGGTGATCGAATACCTGCGCCGGCTCGGCATCACAGCGGTTGAGCTCTTGCCCGTACATCAATTCATTTCGGGAAAGGATCTGGCCGCTCGCAGCCTGACGAATTACTGGGGCTATAACTCGATAGGCTTTCTCGCGCCCGACGTGCGCTACTCCTATAGCGGACGTTTAGGCCAGCAGGTCACAGAGTTCAAGACCATGGTGAAGACGCTGCACCGCGAAGGCATCGAAGTCATTCTCGATGTCGTCTACAACCACACGGGCGAAGGCAATCACCTGGGGCCGACGCTCTGCTTTCGCGGCATTGATAACTCGGCTTACTATCGCCTCATGCCCGACAATAAGCGTTATTACATGGACTTCACGGGCTGCGGCAACACCTTGAACATGACGCATCCGCGCACCTTGCAACTCATCATGGACAGCCTGCGCTACTGGGTGCTGGAGATGCACGTGGATGGCTTCCGCTTCGATCTCGCCTCAACGCTGGCGCGCGAGCTTTACGAAGTCGACCGGCTCGGCGCGTTCTTCGACATCATTCATCAAGACCCTGTGCTGTCGCAGGTGAAGTTGATCGCCGAGCCCTGGGACTTAGGCGAAGGCGGCTATCAGGTCGGCAACTTCCCTGTGCTGTGGGCAGAATGGAATGGCGTTTACAGAGACGTGACGCGCGGTTACTGGCGCGGCGACGGAGGCTTGATCGATGATGTGGCCTATCGGCTGACGGGCAGCAGCGACCTCTACGAGCGTGGCGGGCGGCGGCCTTATGCGAGCATCAATTTCATCACCTCGCACGACGGCTTCACGCTGCGCGATCTGGTCAGTTACAACGACAAGCATAACCAGGCGAACGGCGAAGAGAACCGCGACGGCCACAGCGATAACGTCAGTTGCAACTACGGCGTCGAAGGCGAGACCGACGACCCGAATGTGCGCGCCTTGCGCGCCCGCCTGCAACGTAACTTTTTAGCGACCCTGTTGTTGTCGCAAGGCGTGCCGATGTTGCAGGCGGGCGATGAGATTGGCCGCACGCAACGCGGCAACAACAACGCTTACTGCCAGGATAATGAAATCTCCTGGCTCGACTGGAACCTCGATGACGAACGGCGCAAGCTGCTGGAGTTCACGCGCCGCTTGATACGATTCTTCCACGAGCACCCTGTATTGCGGCGGCGGAAGTTCTTTCAGGGCCGCCCGATTCGCGGCTCTGAAGTGAAGGACGTGACGTGGTATCGCCTGGACGGCCACGAGATGACCGAAGCCGACTGGCTGAATGAATCGGCGCGCACGCTGACGGTGCGGCTCGCCGGCGATCAGATCGATGAAGTGGACGAGCGCGGCCATCGGGTTGTAGATGATACCTTGCTGATCCTGTTCAATGCCTATTCTGAACCGTTGCCGTTCACGCTGCCCGATCAGGGCAGGAAGACCGAATGGGAGTTGCTGATTGACACACGCGACTGGCGCGTCGGCGGTCGTCGAAAGTTGGTGCGCGGCGGCGGTCGTTATGAAGTGGAAGCGCGCTCGCTGGCGGTCTTCTGCTTGAAGCAAAAGGAAAACGTCAGGCGCACTTCGGGTGTTTGAGCGATTCACTCGTGGTGCGGCGGCGCAATGCTTGATTGACGCTCTTGCCATGTGATGCTGCCAGGCCGGAGCAGAGCTTGCCTATTGGTTGATTTGATGATACCTAGCTAAGGGCATGTTTGATCGGCTCATATTATCTGGAAAGGACAGGGTTGCACTTGAAGATACTGATTACGGGCGGGGCTGGTTTCTTAGGCTCGCATCTGGTTGACCGATTGCTCGGCGAAGGGCACGAGGTGATTGTCTTCGATAACCTGCTGACCGGGCGCGCTGAAAACGTCGCGCATCACTTCGGCGATGAGCGGTTCGCGTTCGTCAAGCAGAACGTCACGGAATACCTGCACGTCACCGGCAGGCTCGATGCCGTGATGCATTTCGCATCGCCGGCAAGCCCTGTAGATTATCTTGAGCTGCCGATACAGACATTGAAGGTCGGCAGTCTCGGCACGCACAAGGCGCTTGGCCTTGCCAAAGAGAAGCAGGCGCGGTTTCTGCTGGCGTCGACTTCAGAAGTTTATGGCGACCCGCAGGTGCATCCGCAGCCTGAAGATTACTGGGGCCACGTCAACCCTGTCGGGCCGCGCGGCGTTTACGACGAAGCCAAGCGCTTTGCCGAAGCCATGGCGATGGCCTATCACCGTTATCACCATGTAGACACGCGCATCGTGCGCATCTTCAATACCTATGGCCCGCGCATGCGGCCCAACGACGGGCGCGTGGTGTCGAACTTCATCGTGCAGGCGCTCAAGGGCGAGTCGCTGACGGCTTACGGCGACGGCCAGCAGACGCGCTCGTTCTGTTACGTCAGCGATCTGGTAGACGGCATCGTGCGCTTGTTGATGCACACGGCAGAGCCTGGCGGCACAGAAGAGGACATCAACTTGCCGGTGAACATCGGCAACCCCGGCGAATTCACCGTGCTTGAGCTGGCCAGGAAAGTCATCGAGTTGACCGGCAGTGAAAGTAAGATAGAGTACAAATCGCTGCCCGTGGATGATCCGAAGGTGCGGCAGCCGGACAACACGCGGGCCGAGCGGTTGCTGGGCTGGCGGCCTGTGGTGAGCCTCGATGCCGGACTTAGAGAGACGATCAAGTATTTTCGCACGGCGATCTAGCCGCCGGATTCTAGGTTTTCATGTAGGGGCGACCCTCTGTGGTCGCCCCAGACTGCAACTGCCCGTTATTTGAAGTTCCAGATACACCACGCTGGAGTGACCACAGAGGGTCGCCCCTACATGATTTTCACGACTTTACAACACCCCTGTTTAACGCTATTGCCCGGCGACCTGGGACAAGCGATTGGTGGACGCTGAATGACCGATGAGGACAGCCGTATTCGAATCGAATGATGTCACGCGCCGGGGATGGCAAGTCTGTTTTGATCATCCGCAAGCCGTTCATGTCGCCCATACACCGCAAGAGGTTTTGCAAGTCATGCGGCTCGCCGAAGCCGCTGCGCTGGCGGGCCGCTGGGTGGCGATGCTCCTGTCTTATGAGGCTGCCGCCGCTTTCGACGCGGCAATGAAGACGCACCCGCACGGCGATTTGCCGCTCGCCTGGGCGGCAGTCTTCGATGCGCCGGCAGCACTTCCCGAAGCCGCGCCGCCCGGTGCTTATGAAGTTTCAGCGTGGCAGCCGCAGGTCTCTCAGGCCGAGTATGTGAGCGCCATTACAAAAATTCATGAGCACATCGCCGATGGCGATACCTATCAGGTCAACTATACATTCCCGCTCAAGAGCCGCTTTCACGGCAACGCCTGGTCGTGGCATGGCGATTTGAAGAACGCCCAGCGAGCCAGCTATTGCGCCTATCTTGATCTGGGCCGTTACCTGATCCTGTCTTTGTCGCCTGAACTCTTCTTCGAGCGGCAGGGCGATCATCTGACGACGCGACCGATGAAAGGCACACGGTCGCGTGGCCGCTGGTTAGAGGAAGACGACAGGCAGGCCGCCCGCCTGCATTCATCCGCCAAAGACCGCGCTGAAAACCTCATGATCGTTGATCTCCTGAGAAATGATCTGGGGAAGATTTCGGTGACCGGCTCGGTTCGCGTGCCGCAGCTTTTTGCTGTCGAGCGCTATCCGACCGAGTAGCAGATGACCTCGACGATTGAATCGGAATGCAAGCCGGGCACGCGGCTGCTGGATATTGTTCAGGCGCTGTTTCCCTGCGGCTCGATCACCGGCGCTCCCAAATTGCGAACCATGGAGATTATTCGCGAGCTGGAGCCACGCCCGCGCGGCATCTATACCGGCGCGATAGGCATGATCCGGCCCGGCGGCGATTGTGTATTTAATGTCGCAATCCGCACGCTGGTGCTGGACAAGCAAACCGATGAAGTGAGCTTTGGAGTTGGCGGCGGCATCACGTTCGATTCGACCGCCAAGGCGGAATATGAAGAGTGCGCGTTGAAAGCCCGTTTCTTAACCGAGCGCGCCAAGCCGTTTCAACTGGTGGAATCGTTGCTGCTCGAAGACAGCGCGTATTTCCTGCTCGAACGCCACCTCGGACGAATCAAGGCGTCAGCCGCTTATTATGGATTTCTCTGGAATGAAGCGGCGGCGCGCTCGGCTTTAGATGAAGTTTGCCGGACGCGCAGAGAGGGCCAGTGGAAGGTGCGGCTTGTATGCGCTGATGATGCGACGCTCGCCATTGCGGCTGAGAGAATCACACGGGATTCTGAGAAAGAGTATCGAGTGGCGTTTGCGGCGGAGCCGGTAGACGGGCGCGACCCGGCGCTCTTTCACAAGACGACTGACCGGCAGATATATGAAAAAGAGTTGCGGCGGCGGCCCGATGCGGACGACATCATCTTCTGGAATGAACAGGGCGAAGTGACCGAGTCGAGCATTGCCAATGTGGTATTGATTACGGCAGGCAAGCAATGGACGCCGCCGCGAACATCAGGATTGCTCAGAGGCGTGTTTGCCGACGAGCTGCTCGGCGCGGGCGAGTTGCACGAACGGATTATCTACAAAGAAGAGCTTCTTGAGGCGCAATCTTTTTATCTGATCAACTCGGTGAGAAAGTGGATGAAAGCGATCCTCGTCAGTTGAGAGATAGTCTGAAAAGTTAAAGACAGAACACAGAAGTCCCGTAGGGACGCAATGTTTATAGTTACAGTTGAGGAAAGAAGCAAGTCCCGTAGGGACGCAATGTCAACATTGCGCTCCTCACGGAGCTTGCATCATCAATGGCATCCTCAACTATAAACATTGCGTCCCTACGGGACTTCTCAGACTGTTTGAGCGCATTCCTGCTTGCGATATTCCGGCTGGCGGTTTCAACGAATGAGTTGCGCGTTCGCCTGCGAAGTGTTACTAAAAATGTGACACCACGCGCATCACTTTCACCGTTTTCCTGAAACATCGAAGCGCTCGTGTGTTCCGGTAGCAAAGCGATGCTGCGGCTTCACAGAGAATTCATAAGCCATAACCGTCGGAGCCGAACGCTCCGGCTTGAAGAATTGAGGTGAGGGGATGATTCGATTCAAAGTCAATGGCGTCGAGCGCACCTTCGAGGGCGATGCCGAGATGCCTTTGCTCTGGTACGTGCGCGACATTCTCGGAATGACCGGCACCAAGTTCGGCTGCGGCATGTCGCTTTGCGGCGCTTGCACCGTACATAAGAACGGCGAAGCGATCCGCGCCTGCATGACGCCTATGCGCACAGTTGCCGGCGCTGAGATCGTCACCATCGAAGGTCTCGCCGGCAACGAATTGCATCCGGTGCAAAAAGCCTGGATGCAGGTCAACGTGCCGCAATGCGGCTATTGCCAGTCGGGGCAGATCATGCAGGCCGCCGCCTTGTTCAATAAGAAAAAGCGGCCCACCGATCAGGAGATCGATCAGGCGATGTCGGGCAACATTTGCCGCTGCGGAACCTATCAGCGGATACGTGCGGCCATCAAAGCCGCTGCGGAGGGCAAGGCATGAGCACCATTGAAAATGTCAGCCGGCGCGGTTTTCTCAAAGGCGCGCTGGCGAGCGGCGCTTTCATCATCGGCCTGCAATACCTGCCGAAGATCGTCCGCGCGGAGGGCGCGGTTGCAGGAACCGGCATCAGTGATACCGTCTTTCGTCCCGATCTGTTTGTCGGTATTCAAACGAATGGAACGGTCTACATCATCGCGCATCGCTCGGAGATGGGCACAGGCATACGCACGACGCTGCCGCTGATACTGGCTGATGAACTCGACGCCGATTGGGCCCGAGTCGAGGTAGAGCAGGCCATCGGCGATACGCGGTACGGCTCGCAGGACACCGATGGCTCGCATTCCGTGCGCGACTTCTTCGACGTGATGCGACAGGCCGGCGCGACGGCGCGGCTGATGCTCACACAAGCTGCTGCGGCGCAGTGGAACGTTCCGGTGGCCGAATGCTTTGCCAATCTGCACACCATCGTGCATCGCCCGACGGGCCGCAAAGCAGGCTATGGCGACCTTGCGCTTGCTGCCTCAAAGCTGCCCGTGCCGAAGAAAGAAGAGTTACAATTCAAGCCGAAGAGCGCATGGCGTTATATAGGCAAGGGCGCGCCGAGCGTTGACCTCAAAGATCTCTGCACGGGCAAAGCCGTCTTCGGCATGGATGCGCGCATGGACGGCATGCTCTATGCCTCGATTGAGCACCCGCCTGTGCTCGGCGGCAAAGTCAAATCCGTCGACGATAAAGAAGCGCTCAAAGTCATGGGCGTTCAGCAGACTGTGGCGCTTGATCCGTTCAAGCCGCCACATGCCTTTCAGCCGCTCGGCGGCATCGCAGTGATCGCTAACAACACCTGGGCGGCGTTTCAGGGCCGCGAGAAACTGAAGATCGAATGGGACGACGGCGCGAATGCCGCTTATAACTCCGATCAATATAAAAAACAATTGCAGGAGACGGCCCGCAAGCCTGGCAAAGTGGCGCGCAATGCCGGCGATGTCGATGCGGCGTTTGCTAAGGCAGGCAAGATCATCGAGGCGGATTATTACGTGCCGCACCTGGCGCATGCGTCTATGGAGCCGCCGGTAGCCTTAGCTGATGTTCGCGGCGACAAGGTGACGGTGTGGACGGCGACGCAGAATCCGCAGGCCGTGCAAAGCGAAATCAGCCGGGCGCTCGGCATTCCCAAAGAGAACGTCATCTGCAACGTCACCTTGCTTGGCGGCGGCTTCGGTCGCAAGTCGAAGCCCGATTATGCGGTCGAAGCGGCCATTCTCTCGAAGCAAGTCGGACGCCCGGTCAAGGTCGTCTGGCGCAGAGAAGATGACATACAGTTCGACTATTTTCACTCGGTGGCGGCGATGTATATGAAAGCCGCGCTGGATGACAAGGGACGGCCAACCGCCTGGCTGCAACGCTCGGTCTTCCCGACGATCAGTTCGACATTTGCGCCGGATCAAACCTACGGCGCGCCGTTCGAACTGGCGATGGGCTGGACAGATGTGCCGTTCGAGATTGCCAACCTGCGCGTCGAGAACGGCCCGGCCACCGCGCATGTGCGCATCGGCTGGCTGCGGTCTGTATCCAACATCTATCATGCCTTCGCGGTCTCCTCGTTCGTCGATGAACTGGCCAAGGCTGCCGGTCGCGATTCGCTGGAGTATCTGCTCGAAGTGATCGGCCAGCCGCGACACATCGATCTCAAAGCCATTGGTTATCCAAATTACGGAGGAGCGCCCGACGCTTATCCGATTGATACGGGCCGTTTGCGCCGCGTCACCGAGATGGCGGCAGAGAAGGCCGGCTGGGGCAAGCGCAAGCTCGGCAAGGGCGCGGGCTTAGGCATCAGCGTGCATCGCAGCTTCCTAACCTACGTGGCGACGGTGGTCGAAGTCGAAGTCGACGATAAGGGCAAGGTGCGGATTCCGCGCGTCGAGACGGTAGTGGACGCCGGCATGGTGGTCAACCCTGATATCACGCGGGCGCAGTTCGAGGGCGCTGCGGTCTTTGGCACGAGCATCGCGAGAACGGGAGAGATCACCGCGACGAATGGCCGGATTGATCAGTCGAACTTCCACGATTATCGGGTAGCGCGCATGAATGACGCGCCGGTGCAGACGAACGTGACTATCGTTGACAGCAGCGCGCCGCCGGGCGGCGTCGGCGAACCGGGCGTGCCGCCATTTGTGCCGGCGCTCTGCAACGCCATCTTTGCCGCAACAGGCAAGCGCGTTCGTGAGTTGCCGCTGTCAAGAAACAAGCTGGCTGTGTAGTTGTGTGCGAAAGCAAAGATAGTTAGTGCGTGAAGGGAATGCATCACCCAAAGCAAGTGGCTAAGGAGCGGCCCTCTTTCAGCCCGATTCATCGGGCTTCCCCGTAGGGCAATTAGGCCAGCGCTTTTAGCGCTGGTTGGTCGCATGCGAGTCATTCATTAGCGCGCTTTAGCGTGCTTCTCCCATTTGGCTTTAGCCACATGCAATCGAGGGCTAAAGCCATTCATAGAAGGACGTTGAAACGTCCTTCTATGAGATTAATGCGCCGATAACCAACCGTAAAACGGCTGGCCTAATTGCCTGCGGCAACCCCGCTAAAGCGGGCTACCGAACCGTACCGCATTTGTTTAGCTATCCATTGTGTCGGCATTTATGAAGCATGAGTTCATACCAAAAGGAGCCTGAGCATGGTTTGTAATTACAGATTCTTCCGAATCGTTTTCATCTTCTTGCTGCTGGCGTTCGCTCACGCTGCGTTGGGCCAGGCGCTGAAGCCTGGGCCGCAGGTGCTGACCATCTTTTCCGACGTTGACGACACAGAGCAACCCTACGGCCTCTATCTGCCAAAGCACTTCAACCCGGCGAAGAAGTATCCGCTCGTCATCATGCTGCACGGCGCGGGGTCGAATCATCGCCTGTCGCTCAGGCGCGTCTTCGGCAAGAGCAATAGCTTGGGCGAGACTGACGTCGAGGCGACCCGCTACTTTCCTGAATGGCGTGATGTCGACTACATCGTTGCTTCGCCGTATGCGCGCGGCACGATGGGCTATCAGGGCATCGCCGAGCGAGACGTTTACGACGTGCTCGCCGATGTCAAGAAGCGCTTCCCGATTGATGAAGACCGCGTCTATCTCACGGGATTATCAATGGGCGGCGGCGGCACGATGTGGATTGGCCTCAGCCGGCCTGACCTCTGGGCAGCGATTGCGCCGGTCTGTCCCGCGCCACCCCCGGACACATTGGATTTCGCGCCCAACGCGTTGAATTACCCTGTGCATTTCTTTCAAGGCGGCGCTGATCCGGTGGTCAAACCCGAAGGTACGCGCGAATGGGTCAAGCGGCTTCAGGAACTCGGCACCCGCGTCGAATACACAGAATATCCCGGCGTCCAACATAACAGTTGGGAGAACGCTTACAAAGATGAAGCGATCTTTGATTGGTTCAAGCAGTTCCGCCGCAATCGTTATCCTGACCGCGTGCGCTTCTCGACCAGCCGCTACAAGTACGCGAGCGCCTACTGGATTCAGCTTGACGAGTTGACGCCCGGCACAGTGGCGAGCATGGATGCGAAGTTCACCGCAGTGAATCGCCTGGAGATCACTGCAACCGAACTCGGCGCGTTCACGCTCAGGCTGGCAGGCCATCCGAAATTCAAAGCCAATCAACCGCTGGAAGTCGTCGTCAATGGCAAGACGGTCAAGGCGCGCGTCAGTGATACGCTGTCGCTCAGTCAGCAGAATGGCGAATGGGCGGTGACGAAATACGAAGCAATGGCGACCGCCAAGCGCGCCGGCGCGGAAGGGCCGATCAGCGAAGTCATCGCCAGCCGGCACGTCTACGTTTATGGCACGGCGGATAATCCGACGCCCGCTGAAGCAGTCAAGCGTCGCGAGCAGGCCGAGTATGCGGCCAACTGGCCTGTCTATCGCAACGCTTTCCTGGGTCGCGTGATGGTCTTCCCGCGCGTGCTTTCGGACAAAGAGGTGAGGCCGAGCGATCTGGAGAGCGCCAATCTGGTCTTGTTCGGAACCAAAGAGAGCAACAGCATGATTGCGAAGTACAGCGACCGCCTGCCTCTGCAGTTGACCGCAGCGGCGGATGCCGGCTATGGCCTGCTTTATGTTTTTCACACGGGGCAGCATTACGTGCTGGTCAATTCAGGACTGCCGTGGTGGGCCGGCATGACGGGGCCGGCTGGTGGCGCTGGCAGCCCGCCGCCGCGCACTCGCCGCAATCCTTTTGGCATCGGCGCGCCGGATATTCTCGTGGGCATGAAGGATTACATTCTCTTCAAAGGATATGTAGATAATCCAATCGTCGAAGGCCGCTTTGATCGCAACTGGCGCATCCCGGATGCCGATGCCGCCAGGCTGACGGCGAGCGGCGCAGTGACCTTCAACGGCAGGCAGTGAACTTTCGCACCTTCGGTGCTGTCAGCGGCAACATCTTTTTCTCCGCTTCTTTCGTTCTGAGTGCCATAAGCTAGAGGTTATCCCGACTCAGGAGGATCACATGCGACATAAGACATTGCTTCAAAGAAGCTCAAAGCGAAAATTGCGAAATAGATTACAACACGAGGCCGTCGCCTTGACCTGCCTCGTTGCCCTCCTGTTGCCACTAGCCTCGGGCGTTCAGGCGCAACCGCGACCCACAGGCGCAGCGGTCACTGGCCAGACCACAACCGCGCCGCTCGCGGACGCGCAGGTCAACCGGCGAGCGAGTGCGCTGCTCACGCAGATGACGCTGGATGAGAAGATCGGCCAGCTCACGCAACTCTTCTTCGGCCTGATACCCGATTCTGTCAAACCCGAAGAGCGCATACGCAAAGGCGAGATCGGCTCCTTGCTGTTTGTCACCGACCCGGCGACCATCAACCGATTACAGAAAGTCGCGGTCGAGGAATCGCGCCTGCACATTCCCCTGATTCTCGGCTTCGATGTGATTCATGGTTTTCGCACGATCTTCCCTGTGCCGCTTGGGATGGCGGCGTCGTGGGACACGGCACTGGTCGAGCAAGCGCAAACCATCGCCGCCCGCGAAGCCCGCGCCGTCGGCATTCACTGGGCCTTCGCGCCGATGGTCGATATTGCCCGCGACCCGCGCTGGGGACGCATCGTTGAAGGCGCCGGCGAAGACCCTTACCTCGGCTCGGCTATCGCCGCCGCGCAGGTGCGCGGTTTTCAAGGGCCCTATATTGGTAGCCCTGATCATATTCTCGCCTGCGTCAAACACTTCGCCGGTTACGGTGCGGCTGAAGGTGGTCGAGATTACGATTCTTCATACATCTCGGATGCGCTGCTTCAGAACGTCTACCTGCCGCCCTTTCAAGCGGCGGTTGATGCAGGCGTCGCAAGCCTCATGAGCGCCTACATGGATTTGAACGACGTGCCGGCGACCGGCAATCGCTTCCTGCTACAGGATGTGCTCAGGCGCGACTGGGGCTTTCGCGGCTTCGTCGTCAGCGATGCCTTTGCGGTTCAGAGTCTCGTGACGCACGGCTTCGCGCGCGATAATCAGGACGCCGCTTTTCGCGCCCTGACCGCAGGCGTCAACATGGACATGGGCAGCCGCAACTACGCCATGAATCTTGCAGGGCTGGTCAAGCAAGGGCGCATCTCGCCTGCCGCGATTGACGAGATGGTGCGCCCTATACTGGCGGCTAAAATTCGCCTTGGACTCTTTGAGCATCCTTACGTCGATGAAGCGCGGGCGCAGCAGGTTCTCAGCGCCGCCGAGCACCGTCAGGCCGCGCGCCTTGCCGCAGCGCGTTCGGCGGTGCTGTTGCGCAACGAAGGCGGGCTCCTGCCGCTCAACAAAGAGAAGCTCTCGACCATCGCCGTCATCGGCCCGCTCAGTGATTCGCAGAGAGACACGCTCGGTTCGTGGAGCTTTGCCGGCAACAGTAAAGAAGCCGTCACCGTCTTGCAGGGGCTTCGCAATAAGGCGGCGGGCCACATACACGTCGAATATGCCCGCGGCGGCGAGATGAAGCGCCGCTTTCCTTCGATGTTCGATGCGTTCTTCCCAAAGCCAAAAGCCGAGCCGTTGACTGACGCGCAGATGACCCAGGAGATCAATCAGGCCGTCCAGTTGGCTCGCCAATCGGATGTCGCCGTGCTGGTTCTGGGCGAGGCGGAAAATATGAGCGGCGAGTATGCGTCGCGCGCGGCGCTCGATCTGCCGGGCACGCAACAGCGACTGCTTGAAGCCGTCGTCGCGACGGGAAAGCCTGTGGTGCTCGTTCTGCTCAATGGGCGACCGCTCAACCTGGCGTGGGCCGCAGAGCATGTCCCGGTCATCCTTGAGGCATGGTATCCCGGCGTCGAAGGCGGCAATGCGGTTGCCGACCTGCTTTTCGGCGACGCTGTGCCGGGCGGTAAACTCCCCGTCACCTGGCCGCGCAGTGATGGGCAAATCCCCATCTATTACGCGCACAATCTGACGCACGAGCCGGAAACCGCGCCCAATTTCAAGTCGCGCTATTGGGATGAACTGACCTCGCCGCTTTATCCCTTCGGCTACGGCCTGAGCTATACGACGTTCGCCTTCTCGCCTATTCGGCTCAAGCAAACCGAGATCAAGCTCGGCCAGGCGGTTGAGGTTGCTGTTGACGTAACCAACACCGGCAAAAGCAGTGGCGACGAAGTCGTTCAGCTTTATCTACATCAGCAATCGGGCAGCGCCTCGCGTCCTGTGCGCGAGTTGAAGGGCTTCAAGCGGATCACGCTTGCCGCAGGAGAAAAGCGCACCGTCGAGTTTTCATTAGGCAAAAAAGAACTCAGCTACTGGAGTGCAGCCGAGAGGCGTTGGGTCGTGGAGCCTGCGAGCTTCGACCTCTGGGTTGGCGCGGACTCGACGGCAACGCTGCATACGGTCTTCAACGTTCGTCCCTGAGCGGCGGATGCAAAAGCACAATTGTGCTTTTTGAAATGGGACAATTAGCCGATGCGTCGGCTAAAGCAGAAGAATATGATAAGTGAGCCTTTCGGCGGCAGCTTCTCTGCTCAAGCAAACGCTTGCCGCTGGTGCTGGCTGGTGTTCCTGCTTGCACCGGTCAATTCGTTCCTGGCCGCAGAGTGCTATCCCCTGCTCGCGGTCGGGACTTGAGCCTCAAACCTGCCAACCCGATTTTCGCCTGAGAATCATGAGGCTCGCTTTTGGGACTTGGGAAGACTTCCCAGGTCCTGTTTTATTATCAGGTTGGCGGGATGCGATTAAGGCTTGCGGCGTTGCGAACGCTTGACGAAGCGGCTGGCGCAAATCAGCAGGGGAGCTTTGATTGGCATATGAGATATTCAGCCGAGGTGACCGCAGAATTGCCTCGCTTGGCGGCCTCTGGCTCATCAGGTAGAAAGCTCCCCTGATCCTAAGCGGTTTCTCACCTAACGAACCAGGCGACAGGGGAAGTGCTCGTCGGGCACTTGCATTCGTTCAGGAGTTTAGATAACTTATCGCCGATTCCGGGCGTCTAAGCGTTCGGAAAGCTACAGCTTTACGCATCCGCATTCAGCCATTATGGGCATTCGTATTCTACTCATAGACGATCACCGGGTGATTCGCAAAGGCTTGCGTGCGTTGCTGAATGATTACCCGGATTTCGAAGTGGTCGGCGAAGCGGGAAGCCGGGCTGAAGCAATCCCCCTGATCGAAAGCACACGACCCAACCTTATTCTTCTTGACCTCGATCTGGGGAACACGACAAGCCTCGATTTCCTGAGCGAGCTGCTGGTGCTTGGCCGCGGATTGCATGTGCTGGTGCTGACCGGCGTGAGAGATAAAGAGTTGCAGCGGCAAGCCATTCAGCTTGGGGCGATGGGAATCGTGCTGAAAGATCATGCGGCAGAGGTTTTAGTCGAAGCCATTCAGAAGGTGAACTCTGGAGAGATGTGGCTCGACCGCTCGACGATTGTCAGCATGTTGGGCAACCCGCGTCGCGCGAATGCCGACCCGGAACGCGTCAAGATCGGTATGCTGACGGAGCGCGAACGCGAGATCATCAGCCTGCTTGCAGAGGGCCTCAGAAACAAACAGATCGGCGAGCGGCTGTTTATCAGCGAGATCACCGTTCGTCATCATCTGACTTCGATCTTCAACAAGCTGGCGGTTTCGGATCGTGTCGAATTGCTGATTTACGCTTACCGCAACGGCATCGTCGCGACGCCCGTGCGCCCTTAGACTGCATGTCAATTGGAGTCAGTGCCATCGGTGAAATTGCGCTACCTGAATAGACTGATTTGCAAACCGCTCCAGGTTGACTTGGCTGCCCGCCGGAAAACTCCGAAAGCAAAGCGTGACCTCCAGCCGGGAGAGGCAGAGTCCGCAAAAAAGGGATTGGTTATATCGATCACAAACAGGGACGGCCTGGCAGGGGTGAGGAGAGGAATCCATGACGATGGTAAATGCGATACAGATTGAACGGGCCCGCTTTTTCGATAAAGAGACGCTATACCAGTGCATCGTCGAGACCGGGCTTGAAGGCATCTGGATTGTCGCTCCCGATAGCAAGACCTTATTTGCGAACCAGCGCATGGCGGAAATCTTCGGCTGCATGGTCGAGGAGATGATTGGCGGCTCATCGTTTGATTTCGTGTTTGCCGAAGATGAAGCCAGCGCGCGGCAACGGTATGCGATGGGGCGGCAGGGAGTTTCCGTCGATACGGACTTCCGCTTCAAGAGAAAGGATGGAAGCGAGGTTTGGGTGCTTGCCACGGGAGCCCCTTTGCAGGATGAAAACGGCGAATTCATTGGCATGCTCGCAAAAATCATCGATGTCACGCGTCGCAAGCAGGCCGAGCGGGAACTCGAAGAACGCGAAAGGGAGTACCGGCAGTTGCTTGAGAATTTGCCTTTAGGGGTTTATCGAACGACGCCTGACGGCGCCATCCTGTATGCGAATGCGACGCTCGTCGAGATGCTCGGTTATCAAAGCTTTGAAGAGGTCGCCGCACGCAATCTTGAACTGCAATTCGATGCCGATTATGCGCGCGCCGAATTTAAGCGTCGGCTTGAAGAGTGTGATGAGATTAAAGGATATGAAGCCACCTGGAAGACCCACGGCGGCGGCACCCTCTACATTCGTGAACATGCCCGTTGCATACGCAACGACGATGGCAGCGTCAAGTATTATGAAGGTACGGTTGAAGACATCTCGGAAAAGCGGCACGCCGAAGACGCCTTAAAAGAGAGTGAGGCGCGTTACAGGGTTTTTGTCGAGCAGAGTACGGAAGCCATCTGGCGCTTTGAGACAGAAGCGGAAATCCCCGTGAGCCTCTCCGAAGATGAGCAGATCGCGCTGATTTACGAGCATGGCTATCTCGCCGAGTGCAATACGGTCATGGCAGAGATGTATGGCTACCAGTCGGCGGAGGAGATCCTTGGCGCAAGGCTTGTGGATATGCTGACGCCGGAAGACTCCGGCAACATCGAGTACTTGCGCGCCTTCATTCGCGCCGGTTATCGCCTCAATAAGATGGAAACGCGCGAACTCGACCGCTTCGGCAGCGAAAAGTATTTTGTCAACAGCTTGGTTGGCATTGTCGAAGACGGCCATCTGATTCGCGCCTGGGGTATGCAGCGCGACACGACGGAGCAAAAGCGCATAGAAAAAGAGAAGGAAGAGATGAACACGTTGCTGGAGCAGAGAGTGCGCGAACGCACGGCTGAACTCGAGCGCGCCAATGAAGAACTGGAATCCTTCACCTACTCGGTATCGCACGACCTGCGCGCGCCGCTGCGGTTTGCAAGCGGCCTGCTTGACATGCTTGAGAAGCGCACTGGCGCACAGCTTGATCAGGTCGGCATCAGCTATCTGCGAGCGATTTACGAAACGATCAGTGAGGCCGGAGATTTGATCGATGAGTTGCTGGCATTCTCTAAGCTCGGCCAGGCTGAGATGGTGCGCGAGTCTGTCGCCATGATGACCCTTGTCGAGGGAGAGATTGAAGGGCACCATCTCGAAACCAGAGACCGTCAGGTCTCCTGGAAATGGAGCAAGCTGCCGGTCGTTTCAGGCGACGGGGCCATGCTCCGTCTGGTCGTCAGAAACCTGATTTCAAATGCGCTCAAGTACACGCGCCGGCGCGAGCGCGCCGAGATAGAGATTAGCTGGACGGAAGAGTGTGGGGAGCATGTTTTCCGTTTTGCCGATAACGGCGTCGGCTTTGACAGCAAGGATGCCGACAACCTGTTCAAGCCGTTTCATCGTTTGCATACGGCGGCGGAATTTGAAGGAACAGGCATTGGCCTGGCGCATGTGCGCCGCATCATCGAGCGCCACGGCGGCAGGGTTTGGGCCGATGGCCGTAAGGATCAGGGCGCGACATTTTATTTTTCCCTGCCGAAATGCTGAAACCAACCTGGCGTGAATCTATCGCCTGCTGACTGCTTCTCGGAATTGCTCCGCCTATCGCTCAAGGCGGGCGCGATGCGATCAGCGCTTTCCCTTAGCACAATTGTGTTGGCTCACGTTAGGACATTTGACCGATGCCGTAGGCCTCTAGCCTGTATATGATCTTTGCGCGTTGGCTAAAGGGAAGTGCAGCTTTAGCCACCTGCAGCGCAAACGTCCCTCATTCGATACAGAGAATGAGTCAAGCCAAATTGCCAGATTGCTGAAAGCCGGGGAGGCGAGTCTGTTTCGCTTTTCTTCTCGGTTAGGGTCTCGCCAACAAGTTAAGCAGATGCTAAAACGCCGGGGGGTTAAGGGCCGGTTGAATTGCTTGGAGAGAGCATTGACAAACTCGCTCTGTGGTAGATATGCTACGCGCGACGCGTTGCACCAAGTCCCCGACATATGGGTTTGAGCAAGTTCTTCTGATGCAGGTCAGCCCTCATGAGATACGGCTTTTAAGCCTATAACCTTTGCCTAATGGGGTAAGGGTGCTCAGGAGGAGAAGGACAAGATCAACAGCTTTCCGCGTGAACGCGCAATTTTCAGATATTTAATAGCCCCAAAACCCTGGCCTGGGTTCTCCACAATCGTCTGGTAGGATCTCCCAAGAAAAGCAGCAACCAGGGCGAACGATTTGATAATAGATGTGTCGCGTACAGCGGCTTCCCTCATGGGTTTAATCATTGCCGGCAGCAGTGTGTCTGCATCATGCGATGATTATCAGGCATATCTTTTTATTCAGTTTATAGATGACCCTTAATGAATGGCGATTGTACAATGTCCGAGCCCTTAAGGAATTAACGTGATATGTAACCGGCGCAACTATTTTTGCGTGAATGACAGCAGTGTGTGTCTGGTTGAACGATATGGCTGTAACACTTGCTTATTTATGAACAATCTCGCACACTGTCCGAAGTCTTCCATAGGAGAGTCGCCCAATGGCAGAAGATAAGTTTGAACTTGAGAAGCGTCCTGCCGAGAACGACGCGGCATTGGTGCATCCGGGGTATCCCAGACCGCTTGAGTATCCCAGTGCCTACGCCTATGGTTATGGATCATCAGGAGAAGATTCGGGAATCAACCTCCGCGAGCTTTGGCGCATTTTTCGCAAGCGCAAGTGGCTGATCATTACCATCCCGATCATTGTTACCTTTGTTGTTGGTGTCGAAGCCTACCGCACCCGGTCGATATACAAGGCGTCGGCGTTTATCGAGATTGGCAAGGAAACCCCGGCAGTCCGCATGGGCAATGGAGCGGTGATTCAAACCGAAGACTCAGATGTTTTTTATCCGCAGTTGGGCATCAACACTTATTTGTTCCGACTCAGCAGCGAGCCCTTGCTTGAGGAGGTTGTGGTGAATCTCGACCTTGATCGAGATCCGAGATTTACCGACACCGCCAAGCGATCTTTTATAGAAGGCGTGCAGGGACTTGGATCCAGACTGGGAGTCGCTAAATCGGTCGATTCTACGCCGGATGCCGATCAAAACAGCATGATGTCACAAGCTGGCAAAAACCTTCCGCGCACACCGGAAGAAACTCAGCGACTGGCTCCTTATGTGGGCATGATCGCCGGTGGCTTGCAGGGCGAGCAGGTAAAAGATACGCGAACCTTAAAAGTAACCTTCACCCATACCAATCCCGAAATTGCGGCGGCGGTTGCCAATGGTGTGGCGCGGGTGTTCATCGAGCAGACTTTCGAAAACAAGACCGAACAATTTACCAGTGCCTCGCAATGGCTTGAAACCCAAACTCGAGAGTTTCAAGCAAGGGTGGAAAAGGCTGAGAGGGCACTGGCGGATTACAGCCGCGAGCACAACATCTTTTCGCTTGAAGGCAAAGAGAATTTAACGACTGAAAAGCTGACCCGCCTACATGATCAAGCGACCCGCGCCGAAACTGACCGCATGGTCAAACAATCGGTTTATGAAGAGGTGAAAGCCGGACGTGCCGCACAACTGCCTGCGGCTTTTGCGGATCTCAAGATCGCCGCTTTGCAATCTAAACTCGACGAACTGCAAGCGAACGCCGAAAAGTTAAGCCTGAAATACGGCCCTGAACATCCACAGGTCATCGAAACCCAGCAGCAAATTCGCATTCTCAAAGACCATCTCAACGCGGCGCGACAGGCTTTTGAAGACAAATTGAAGAGCGAATATGCCACCGCCGTGCGCGACGATCAGTTGATGCAAGCCGCTTTGCAGAAAGCCAAGAATGAGGCCGTTCAGCAAAATCAGGACGCCATCCAGTACAACATTCTCAAGCAGGAAGTCGACACGGCAAAAGGGCTCTACATCGATTTTATGCAGAAGACGAGCCAGGCAAAGATTCAGGTTGCGCAACAGCATAATAATCTGCGATTGATCCAGCCAGCGCGCCCGTCTGGCGTTCCTGCGGGGCCGAATCGTTTTCGCTCGATTACGCTCGGCTTTTTCATGAGCTTGCTGGCTGGCTGCGGGCTGGCCTATTTTCTGGAGTACCTCGATAACACGATCAAGACGGTTGACGATGTCAGCCGCTTTGTCAGGTTGCCGGCGCTTGGCGTGATCCCGGTCATCGGCACCGGCGCATCGAAACGGCTGAACACGAAAAGTATCAAGCATCTGGCGGCGAGCCAGACATCCGGCCAACATATTTCCGCGAACTCGTTATCGCTGGAGCGCCTGCCAACGCTTGATAATCGTTCGACGGCGGCTGAAGCCTACCGCGTCGTCCGTACCTCAATGCTGCTATCGTCTGCGGGCAAACCGCCAAAGACGGTGCTGGTCACCAGCGGGCAGCCGGGCGAAGGCAAAACGACGACAGTAGTGAATACGGCCATTTCGCTCGCGCAACTGGGCGCTTCGGTTCTGATCATCGATTGCGACCTGCGCAGGCCTTCGACGCATAAGGTATTCGGCATCGAGCACACGCGGGGACTGTCGACTTATTTGTCGCGCGACATCCAGATTGACGGGCTGATACACAAACTGCCAATCGCCAATCTCTCGCTGTTGCCCTGCGGCCCGATACCGCCGAACCCTGCGGAGTTGATCAGTTCTGAAAGGATGCAGACCCTGCTCAAGACGTTGAGCGAACAATACGACCACATACTGATCGACTCGCCGCCGCTGATTAACGTCACCGACCCGGTCATTTTGTCGAGCCTCGTAGACGGCGTCATACTGGTCATCCACGGCGGCAAGAGCACGCGAGGCGTAGCCCAGCGGGCGCGTCAGGAACTCGTAAGCGTCGGCGCGAAGATCTTCGGCGTCGTGCTCAATAACATAGACCTGCGCCACGAAGGCTACGCCGATTACTATTACTACTATCGTTACTACTCCGGTTACTATCACAGTGAAAACGAGGGCGATGAAAAAGCGCTGTGAGATATTTGCGGCATCTGTCCCTTTCGAGCCCCGCCGGTTGTTCCCAGGTATCCCTTTCGATTTTGAAATATGGAAGCGAACGATTTGATTAGCCCTATCGAACCGCCGGGCGAGGTTTTTCCCGCGCCCTCGCTGCCGATAGACTCCAGCACGGTCGCCACGGAGCCACGCGTCCCGGTTCTTCGCATCGCGCCGTCCAAAGGCTGGGTCTCGCTGAAGCTGAACGAATTATGGGAATATCGCGAGCTTCTATACTTCCTGACTTGGCGCGACGTCAAAGTGCGTTACAAGCAGACGTTGCTCGGCGCGGCGTGGGCGATCATACAACCGTTCTTCACGATGGTGGTCTTCAGCCTGTTTTTCGGCAAGCTCGCGGGGATGCCTTCGGATGGAATCCCCTATCCGATCTTCGCCTTTGCGGGGCTGGTGCCCTGGACTTTTTTTGCCAATGGTTTGTCGCAATCTTCTAATAGCCTTGTGGGCAGTTCCCATCTCATCACGAAGGTCTATTTCCCGCGACTGGTGATCCCAGTCGCGGCTGTGGTATCTGGCCTGATTGATTTCGTCATTGCGTTCGTCGTCTTGTTAGGGATGATGCTGTATTACGGCATCGTGCCGACGATCAGTATTTTTTCTTTGCCCTTATTCTTATTGCTGGCTTTCGTCACGGCGCTCGGCGTCGGCTTGTGGTTGTCAGCATTGAATGTTGAATATAGAGACGTGCGTTATATCTTGCCGTTCATCGTGCAGTTCTGGATGTTCGCAACGCCGATTGCGTATCCGAGCACGTTGTTGAAACAGCCGTGGCGGACGGTTTACGGATTGAACCCGATGGTCGGCGTCATCGAAGGATTCCGCTGGGCCTTGCTTGGAACCAACACGGCCCCAGGGCCAATAATTATCGTTTCGGCAATCGCGTCACTATTGATTTTAATCAGCGGCGCGTTTTATTTCCGCCGGGTCGAAAAGACCTTTGCCGATGTGGTGTAAAAGATGAGCAACATAGCCATTCGCTGCGAAGGGTTAAGCAAGCAATATCGCATAGGCAAACATAAGCGATACAAAACTTTGCGAGACACACTTGCCGGCGTGGCATATGCTCCGATTCACAGGCTCCGTTCAATTATTCAAAATACCGATAAAATGGAAAAGGCTGAATCAGAGACTTTCTGGGCGCTGGATGAGGTTTCTTTTGAAGTAAGGCGTGGAGAAGTCATAGGCGTAATAGGTCGTAATGGTGCAGGTAAAAGTACA
>JBBWZK010000165.1:0-2822 GCA_039648975.1 Blastocatellia bacterium | reverse complement strand
GGGCACGAAACAGGCCGCCAGAGCCACTCCTGTCAGAACCAATGAAATCAGCGCGAAGGTCAGCGGGTCGGTCGTGCTGACGCCGAACAGCAAACTCGCCATCAGGCGCGTCGCGGCGAACGCCCCGGCAAGGCCCAGCCCGACGCCTATGCCTGCCAGCAACATGCCTTGCCCGACGATCAGCTTGAGCACATTGCGGGTTGGCGCGCCTAAGGCCATGCGTATGCCGATCTCGCGCGTGCGCTGCGTCACCGTATAACTCATCACGCCATAGATGCCGACCGCTGCCAGCAGCAGGGCCACGACGGCAAACAATCCGAGCGCCAGCATCGCAAAGCGCCGCCGCGCCAATGATTCAGATAGCCGTTGCTGCATGGTCTTGACATCGAAAACCGGCACATTCGCATCCATCGCCCGCGCTTCGTCGGTCACGGCAGCGGCCAGGCTGCGAGGATCACCCGTCGTGCGCACGGTGACGAACATGGTCGTGCCGGGGACTTGTTCGTGCGGCGCATAAAAGGCGACACGGGAATTAGTATCCAGGGCATACTGTTTGACGTTCGCCACGACGCCGACGACCACAAGCCAGGGCGCATCAGAATCAGCGCCGCCGCGCTTAAAGCGCTTGCCCACCGCATCGCTGCCGGGCCAGTAGGTGCGCGCCATGTTCTCATCGATGATCGCCACCTTCATCGAATCTTTCTTATCCTGTTCGTTGAAGAAGCGTCCGCCGATGAGCGGAATCTTCATGGTTTCAAAATAACCGACGCTGGCGATGCGCTGGTCAGCCTGAATTGCATCCTGACCGGAGGCGACGGGGTCATAGCCTTCAATCGAAATGCTGCCCCAGCCGATGCCGCCGCTCAACGGCAACACCGACGCGCCGCCAACTGATTCGACGCCCGGCAAACGCCGTAGGCGCTCCCACAGTTGCTGATAAAACAGCAGGCGGCGCGATTCTTCCGCATAGGCGGTGCCGATTACCGACAGACGCAGCGAAAGAACATTTTGCGCCGCAAATCCCGGCTCGACTTGCTGCACGCGCATGAAACTGCGGATCAGCAAGCCCGCGCCGATCAACAGAACCAAAGACAAGGCCATCTCGGCGATGACCAGCAGATTGCGCAAGCGATGATTGCCGCTCGCGACCAGGCTGCGCCCGCCTTCTTTGAGCGTCTCGTTCAGGTCGACCTGTGAAGCACGCAGCGCCGGAGCCAGGCCGAAGAGAATGCCTGTGAGCAGGGCGGCGACGAAGGTGAAAGCCAGCACGCGGCCATCGATAGTGATATTTTGCAGGCGCGGGATGTTGCCGGGATTGAGCCAGCGCAGCCCTTCGAGGCTCCAGATGGCGATGAACAGGCCGAGCGTTCCACCCAGTGTAGCCAACAACATGCTCTCAGTCAGAAGCTGGCGCACCATACGCCAGCGGCCCGCGCCGAGGGCCGTGCGCACCGCCATCTCCTTTTCACGCGTGGCGGCGCGCGCCAGCAGCAGATTGGCGACGTTGGCGCAGGCGATCAGCAGCACGCAGCCGACCGCGCTCAACAGCACGAACAGGGCCGGGCGAATATCGCCGACCACCTGTTCGAGCAATGGCTTGATACTGAAGCTGAAGCGGCGGCTCGCCGGATAGGAATCCGGGTAGTGCAGTTCCAGTCCCTGAACGACCGAATCCAACTCGCCCTGCGCTTGCGTGATGGTGACGCCCGGTTTGAGCCGTGCCAGCATGTTGTAATTTTCATCGCCTTGACTATTAAAGTCGTCGGCGTTCAACGGCAGCGGCAGCAGCATATCGGCTTGCTGCACAGAGCCGACCGTCGGCATCACTTCGTAACCGAGCGCGAAGTCCGCCGGCATGACGCCAACCACCGTGTAGTTCTGGCCGTTGAGCGTCAGCATACGGCCAAGCACATTCCGATCACCGCCGAAGCGCTGTTGCCAGAGACCATAGCTGAGGATGACCGTCGTCGGTTTGTCGCCGGCGTCTTCTTCCGGCAGGAAGACGCACCCCAAATCCGGCTTCGCGCCGAGGATCGAGAACATCTTCGAAGAAGTCCGCACCACGCCGAGCCGCTCCGGCGTCCCCTGGCCCGTGAGAATGATATTGCTTCCCTGAGCGATGGCGATCTCTTCAAAGACGCTATTCTGGGATACGACGGCAGCATACTGCCCCGGCGACGGCCAATCCTGATCGACATTAGCGCCTGGCGAGTGCGTCCAGATGATCGCCAGCCGCTCGGAGTTGCGATAAGGCAGCGGGTGCAGCAAGAGACCGTTGACGACCGAAAAGATCGCCGTGTTGGCGCCAATGCCAAGCGCCAATGTAATGATGGCCACAACCGTGAAGCCAGGCTTCTTCGTCAGCATTCGTGCGCCGTAGCGCAAGTCTTGCAAAAACATGTTCATCGTTCACCTCTAATCGAGTCTATTGAGTCCAGAGAGCCTGGCGAGTCGAGCGCGCGATCCTGATAAATTAGCTCCGTAGGAACGCAATGTTTATAGTTTCGAGCGTCAAAAGCATCCCGGCCCCGTCGGGGCGAAATGTCAACATTTCGCTCCTAGCGGAGCTTGGTATTTTATTGGCAATGATAACTATAAACATTGCGTCCCTACGGGACTTTTTCAAACGCGCTCTGGACTCATTAGACTCGTTAGCCTGCTATTCATATCTGAGCGCGACCATCGGATCGACTTTGGTGGCGCGGCGTGCGGGCACGAAACAGGCCGCCAGAGCCACTCCTGTCAGAACCAATGAAATCAGCGCGAAGGTCAGCGGGTCGGTCGTGCTGACGCCGAACAGCAAACTCGCCATCAGGCGCGTC
>JBBWZK010000435.1:0-8421 GCA_039648975.1 Blastocatellia bacterium | reverse complement strand
GATCAACAGGTGCAAGCCGTCGCTGCGCGACTCAATGAGCGACCGCGCAAGACACTTGGCTTTCAAACCCCGAATCACGTATTCTTCAATTCATCAACTGTTGCACTTCGCTGTTGAATCCGCGTTTGAAAGATCGCGCCCACAAGAAACATTATAACCACCTCTTGATCAGCGGGCGCGCAGACCGGATGCCTGGAGGTTGATAGAGCCGCATGTTCACTTCTGCTCAGCGGCTTTTTCGTGATGCGCTTTCCACGCCTGTACGTAGCGCGCAGCTTTCGGGTTGGCTTCGTTCCAGCGCGGCGCTTGCGGGTTGTTGGCAATCATTAGCAAGCCGAGCGCGACACAGCGATTCACCTTTGCCATATTCTGATAATCGATCTTCTCCCAGTGATCGCCGAGGCCATGATAATCGGGATAGACATAAGCGACGCACAGCGTATGCGCCGGCACGCCCTGATTGGCTAAGGCTTGATTGTCGCTGCGTCCGAAAAAGGCGTCGCTGTTGCGCTCGTGCTTGTAGACCCTGATGCCTGTGCGTTCGCCCGCCGCTTTGAAGATCGCGCCAAGGTCGGAAAAATCGAAGCCGGTCATCGACGCATTATTCAATTGCGGCCCTTCATTGCTGTCTGTGCGCCCGACCTGTTCAAGGTTAACGTCGGCGACGGTCTTGTCAATCGGGAAGATGGGATGCTGACCATAATAACGCGAGCCGAGCAAGCCTTTCTCTTCGCCGTAAAATGTCATGAAAACGACGCTACGGCGCGGGCGTTTTTTCATTGAGGCCAGCGCCGACGCCAGTTCGATGACCGACACCGTGCCGCTGCCGTCGTCGTTCGCGCCGTTGAAGATCGTATCGCCCGCGCCCGGCTTTGTGCCGAGATGGTCGTAATGCGCCGTCACCAGCACATAGCTGTCTTTCAACAGCGGATCGGAGCCGCGCAGCAGGCCGATCACATTGCACACCTTCACCGCGCTTTCCGCGCCCTTCGGCAAAAGGGTGGTGGTTTGAAAGTAGCCATCATCACCAACCGGCTCAAGGCCGGCGCGGCGGAACTGCGCGGCGATGTACTGGGCGGCGATGTCGAGGCCGCGCGACGGCGTGTTGCGCCCTTCAAGCGCGTCCGCAGCGATGAACGACAGGTGGCCGCGCAACGAATCGGCGGAGATGCGATTGAGCGCCGCCTGCACATCCGGCGTGATCCTGAACGACGGCGCTGGCGGCGCGCTCAGAGCGGAGACGGCGACCGCCAGCAGCACGATGGCTCGGGCGATTTTGTTGGTGATGTTTTTCAAAAGAATCCTCTCATCAGTTCATTGATGGCATGGCGATTTCACTTAGACCGTGTATGCAATGAGTGCCGTAGGCACGCAATGTTTATAGAACGCCGGTCGCAAAGTTTCAACAAGCTGCGTAGGAGCGCAATGTCAACATTGCGCTCCTACGCAGCTTGTCCTCTATCACTGATCTTCATCTATAAACATTACGCTCCCACGGAGCTTACCACTTCAAAACACACCCTTACTTCGTTGCCGCCTGATCGTTTTTTTCGAGCATCGGCTTGAGATATTGATAGACCGTGTCGGCCATGATGCGCGCGCCCTCAGGATTCGGGTGAATGCCGTCTTCCTGATTCAGCGATTGGATGCCGGCGACGCGGTCAAGCAGGAACGGAATCAACGTCACGTTCTGCTCTTTCGCCAATTCGCTGAAAGCCCCGTGCGTCCAGCGGCGATAATCGATGCCGGAATTGGTCGGCGCTTCCATGCCGGCAAGCAACACGCGCGCGCCATGCGCCTTGGCGCGTTCGATGATCGTGCTCAAGTTTTTTTTCATTTCGGCGATGGGCTGGCCGCGCAGTATGTCGTTGGCGCCAAGCTCAAGAATGACGATCTTCACATCGCCACTTTCCAGCGACCAGTCGATGCGCCGCACGCCGCTCGCCGATGTATCGCCTGAGATGCCGGCGTTGACGATTTCGTAATCGAAGCCATCTGCGGCAAGCTTCTTCTGTAGCAATGACGGGTAGCTCTCTTCAGGGCTCAAGCCATAGCCGGCGGTCAGGCTGTCGCCGAACGCAACGATCTTCGCTACACTCTTAACAGGCTTCGCAGGCGAACTGGTGGCGGACGGCGCGGACGCCGCTTCTTTCGACAGCTCGCCTTTGCATGCGGCGAATGCCGACAGCGTGAATAATAAAAGGCCACATGCGACAACTCTCATAACTGAATTATAACAGCCCGCGCCACGAGCGCGGCGAGATTGCGGCAAGCGGAAACCACCTGCTGATCGAACTCACCAATGTTTCAAAGATCGTGCCGTCGGGCGCGGAGATGCTGACGATTCTGCACGCCCTCGATCTGCGCATTCCTGACGGCCAGTTCGTCTCGGTCGTCGGGCCTTCGGGGAGCGGCAAATCAACCTTGCTCGGACTCGTCGCCGGGCTTGATGCGCCGACCGCCGGGCGCATCATCATCGACGGCGAAGAGATCACCGCGATGAACGAAGACCAGTTGGCCGAGTTGCGCGGCGCAAAGCTCGGCTTCGTCTTTCAATCGTTTCACCTGATCCCGTCGCTCACGGCACTGGAAAACATTCTCGTGCCGATGGAGATTCGCGGCCTGCGCGATGCCCGCGCGCGCGGCCAATCGTTGCTTGAAGACGTTGACCTCGTCGCCCGCGCGCATCACTACCCGGCGCAGCTATCGGGCGGCGAGCAACAGCGCGTCGCCATCGCCCGCGCGTTCGCCAACAATCCGACGATATTGCTGGCCGACGAGCCGACTGGCAATCTCGATTCAAAGAATGGGCGGCACGTCTTGGAGATGATGGTCGAGATGAATCGTAGGCGTCGGGCGACGCTTGTGCTGGTGACCCACGATCATGAGTTGGCGGCGCTGGCCGACCGGCAAATCGCTTTGCGCGAAGGCCGCGTCTCAAGCGATAGTCAGGCTGACGGCATAGAACGCCCTGCGGCAGACACCGAGATGGAGGCGACGCGGTGAGATTCGTTTTTCAGATGGCGCGGCGCGAGTTGCGCAGTTCGTGGCGCAGATTACTCTTCTTTTTTCTGTCCATCGCCATCGGCGTCGGCTGCATCGTCGCCGTGCGCTCGATGATGCAAAACGCCAATGCGGCGATTGCTACAGAAGCGCGGGCGCTGCTGACCGCAGACGTGCAGCTTGATACGAATCGCCCTTGGGACAAAGAGACGCTCGACAAGATCGACCGCATTGCCGCCCCCCTGACGACGGGGCGCACAGAGACGATTGATTCGGTGACCATGATTCGCCCCGCCGACCCGCAGCACAACGGCGCGATGATGATCGAACTCAAAGGCATTGAGCCGCCGTTTCCGCTCTACGGCGAATTCAAGCTGCAAAACGGCGAGCCCTTCGATCACGCCTTGCTCGCCGGTCACGGCGCTATTGTCGCGCCGGCGCTGCTTGAGCGATTGAGCTTGAAGGTCGGCGATGAAGTCCTCATCGGCAACGCGCGCTTTACGATTCGCGGCGTGCTGGACAAAGAACCGGGCGGCTCAAGCGGCTTCCGCCTGGGGCCGCGCGTCTTCATCGAACGCGCGGCGCTGGAATCAGCCGGACTGACGGGCTTTGGCAGCCGCGCACGGCGACGCATCCTGTTCAGCACGCCTGAAGACAAGATGGAAACGCTCGTCAAAAGGCTGCGCGCCGAGTTCAAAAACAACAACCTCGTGGGCGTGCGTTCGTACAAGAACTCGCAGGATAACCTCACCGAGCAGTTCTCGCGCGCCGAAGATTATTCATCGCTGACCGGCCTGGTGATTCTCGTGCTTGGCGGCATAGGCATTTTCAACGTCACGCGCACCTTCATCGAGCAGAAGAAGAAATCCATCGCCGTCTTGAAGTGCATCGGCGGCAGTGGAACGAAGATTACACTCGTCTACCTGCTGCAAGTCGTCGCGCTCGGCATGGCCGGAAGCCTGATGGGCGTCGCCTTCGGCAAAGGCGTGCTCGTCATCATCGAGCACTTCTTCGCCGACCGCCTGCCACAGTACATGACGTATGGCCTCAGACCGGGCGCGGCCCTGCAAGGCTTCATCGTCGGCCTGTTGATCTCGCTGCTGTTTTCGGCGCTGCCGCTGTTGCGCATCCGTCACATCAAGCCGAACGTGCTGCTGCGGGAAGATGTCACGCCGGTCGCGCGCCGCTTCGACTGGGCGCGCTGGGCTTCGGCCTTGATTCTGGTGATGGGCTTGCTCTTTCTCGTCTCGTGGCAGGCGGGCTCGATTCGCATTGGCCTGATTTTTCTTGTCGGGCTGGCGGCCACCGCAGGCTGTTTGTACGGCGCGGCGACGCTGCTGGTCTGGCTGGTGCGGCGTGTGAATCGCTTGCGCTCGTTCCCGCTCAAGCAAGCCATCAACAGCCTGCACCGTCCCGGCAATCAAACGCGCGTCATCGTCATGGTCGTCGGCCTGGGCGTCTTTCTGGTCATCACGATTCAATCGGTGCAGGCGAATCTGGTGCGCGAATTTAATGCCGCGATTGAAGGCAATCTGCCGAATATGTTTTTGATCGACGTACAGACGGATCAAGCAGCGCCGCTCGCGCAGTTCGTCGAACAACAGACAGGCGAGCGCGCCCAGATGGTGCCGACCGTGCGCGCCCGCATACAGGCGATCAACGGCGAGAACGTCGACTTTGATAAAGAAGAGATGAAACGCGAGCGCGGCAGACTGGGGCGCGAGTATGTCGTCACTTATCGCCCGAATCTCGACACCAACGAGACGATCATTGCAGGTAACTATTGGGAGGCGACGGCGTCGAAAGAGCCGGAGGTATCGATTGAAGAAAACATGCGCGGCTTGAACGGCCTGGATGTCGGCAGCGACATCACTTTCGACATTCAAGGGCGCAAGATCACTGCACGCGTCACCAACGTCCGCCGCGTCGAATGGCGCAATGCGCGCACAGGATTCATGTTCGTCTTCCGACCGGGCGTGCTCGAAAGCGCGCCGCAGATGTGGGTCGCTGCCATCAACGGGCCTGAAACTGAACCTGAGCGCTCGCGCTTTCAACGCGCCCTGCTCGACAAGTATCCGAATGTCTCGGTGATTGACGTGGGCGACATACTGAAAGCGGTGACGCGCATTGTGAACAACATCACACTCGCGGTGACCTTCGTCGGCGCGTTCGTGCTGTTGAGCGGCGTGTTCATTCTTGTCGGGTCGCTGGCGATGACGAAGTTCCAGCGCATCTATGAAACGGCGGTCTTGAAGACGCTCGGCGCCAAGCGCAAAACGATTCTGCTGATCCTGCTCGCGGAGTACGGCTTGATGGGCACGGTCGCCGGCATCGTCGGTTCGGTCGCGGCGATTGGCCTCTCTTATGCGACCTCGCATTACGTCTTCGAGATCAAGTGGAACCTGACGCCGGCAATCAACCTGATCGGCATCATCGCCACCATCGCGCTGGTGACCATCGTCGGCGCAGTGTCAACGCTCGATGTGCTTTCAAGAAAGCCGCTGGCGACGTTGCGCGCTCAGTGAACGGTTATTCGTCGCGCACGCAGCGGAAGCCCAGATTATTGAGCCCCGTATCCGACGCGGTGTGATTGCGCGCGGCGACGCGGTATCCCGTGCAATAATTTTCGCTACATAGCCACGAACCGCCGCGTATCGCACGGTCTGCGCCGCTGGCCGGGCCTGGCGGGTTCGCTCGCGGGCTGGTTTGGTAATATTCTTCACCAAACCAGTCAGCGCACCATTCCCATACGTTGCCGCTCATGTCGTACAGGCCATAGCCGTTCGCCGGGAACGAGCCGACCGGCGCGCGCCCCAGAAAGCCATCCGCTCCCAGATTGCGCGCCGGAAAAATGCCCTGCCAGCAGTTTGCCAGATATTGGCCTCCGGGGTTCAACTCGTCGCCCCAGGCATACTTTTTTTCGCCAAGCCCGCCGCGCTCGGCATATTCGAACTCGGCTTCCGTCGGCAAACGTTTGCCTGCCCACTTCGCGTAGGCTGCCGCATCGCTCCAGGAAACCTGCGTGACCGGCTCGCTGGGCGATGCGGTTGATTGAGGGCCTTCAGGATGTTGCCAGTCAGCGCTGGCGACCTTCTTCCATTCGCCCGCCCGTATGTCGAATACACCTGACCAGCCCAGGCTTTCCGACTCGGTCTTGTAGCCGGTCGCTTTGACGAATGCGGCGAACTGCGCCACGGTCACTTCGTGCCGATCGATCCAGAAGGACTTCACTGCGACCTGATGGACGGGCCCTTCAACCGCCAGTCCGTCATTGGTGCCCATCGCAAACGCGCCGCCTTTGATGAGCACCATGTCATCGGCGATCAGCTTGACTGCGTGATTGACAGGCGATTCGCTTTCCGCGACAACCGGCGATGTCGCGTTTGCCGGCGCATCTAAGGGATGGCAGGCGAGCGCGCGGTTGGCATTTTCAGCCGCAACCGGCGAATCGTTTGCTTGCGCCGGCTCGCTCGATGCGGCGGTTCGCTTGCACCCTTGCAACGCCAGCAGCGCCGCGAGGCAGACGACGATAAAAAGATGGCGCGGCGTTTTCTTCAACCAGTGATTGATCAACATCGCCTCCCTCGCGAGATGATGAGCAACGCTTAGACTTGTTCCTTATGCAAGCGCTTGCTCAGTTTCTTGACGGTCTTCTTAAAGCTTGGATCGTTGACGAGATTGTTCATCTCATAGGGATCGGCCAGGGTATCGTAAAGCTCAGCCGCGTCGTTATCCGTTTCGATGTAGACGTAGCGCTCTGTGCGTATGGCTTGATAATGTTTTTCCACCTTCGCCTGCGCGGCAATGTCGGCGGAAGTTTCATCATCATCATTCCGGTCGCCGGGCCAGCCTTCCAGCAGTATCGCGTCCCGCCAGTCAGCAGTGTTGCGCATCAAAGGCACCAGCGATTTGCCATCGACGTCGCTCGGAATCGGAATGCCCGCAAGCTCGTAAATCGTCGGTGCCAGGTCGATCACCTGGATCAAGCGATCTTCGACACGCGGCGACGAAACCAGTGGCGGATAGCGCAGCGCAAAAGGCCCGTGGCTCGCTTCTTCGTAAACGTGATTCTTATGCAGCAATCGCTGTTCGCCCCAGAAGTAGCCATTGTCGGAATAAAACACGACCAGCGTATTGTCTAGCTTACCTTGCTCGCGCAGCTTGTTGAGCAGGTCGCGCACGGCGATGTCAACTGAATGCAAACAGCGCAACTGGTTCAGGCGAAACGTGTCATCGCTGGCAATCTCCCTATCAGTCAATTGCGGCGTGTCCTGAAGCCACTTGGGTTTTCCGGGCAGCTCAAGCGGATTGAAATTGGGAGGTCGCCACGCCGGCAGATCTGAATAAAGGTTCTCGTCGCCGGGCGCGGGAGTCGCCGGGCCGTGCGGTGCGTGCGGTGTGAACAGCAGGAAGAACGGCTGGTCGCCCGGAACCTTGTCTAAGAAGTCAAACGCATAATCCCTGATGATGTAAGTTAGATAACCCTGCACGGTCTGGTTGTCGCCGGCGATATTCATCTTCGGGTTCGTGTAACCGCTCTTCCAGCAAGCCCAGTAGTTGTATTCGGGCCGCGCGTCTCCAGGCCACGAGTTCAGGTACTTGCCGATCATCCCTGTGTAGTAGCCTGCCTTCTGTAAGTAATCGGCGACGGTCGTCTGGGTCAAGTCATCTTGATTCAGATGGACGCCGTGATGGCGTGCATACTTGCCTGTGAGGAAGCTTGCGCGACTCGGGCAGCAAAGCGCCGTCGACATATAGCCGCGCGTGAAGGTGATTCCCTGATCAGCGATCATGACTTTGGTGTTCGGCATGAACTGATCGGTCAAGGTATCGTGGCTCTGGTCATCGGTCATGATGATGAGAATATTAGGCCGCTGGTTCTGGGCGTGCGCGGTCTGCATGTGCGGCGTTGGCAGAATGGTCAGCAACAACAGCGCGAGCAGCGCCAGGCATTCGATAGCAATTCGGCTTCTGGATGATAGGCGGTTCATGTTTCGTCCCCCTCCAGTCAATCTGGTGATTTCATTCGCGCACAGAATAAGCACCACAGACTGCGCGACTCGGTTTGGGGAGACCTGCTCATCGCGGCTGAATTGGGAGAGGTGATCGACTGCGTCCAGTTTTATGACGGACTGCGCGGCCATAAAGTTTGAGAATTGCTTGACCACGCTGGCCTGCGCGTCATTCAGGCAAACTGGGATTGCCGTAAGAGCGTTTCTGAAAAGTCCCGTTAGGGATGCAATGTTTATAGCAGCAGGATCATAAAACTTCGATAAGCTCTGTTAGAGCGGTTTGCGATTGGATGTACGGCAGGGGATACAATTTGGAGTGCGGCGACTGTACGCCGCACTCTAAAACAGGCCGCTTCTCCTATGTCCTACACCGATGTGAAAACCGATCTAGGAGCGCAATGTCAAC
>JBBWZK010000406.1:0-9782 GCA_039648975.1 Blastocatellia bacterium | reverse complement strand
TCCCCAGACTGCGCTTGCCTACACTGGGGCGACCACCGCAGGGTCGCCCCTACATGCTAAACCGATTTGAAAACCGATCTAATGGTTGAATGAATGAAGGGAATGCAGCCGCAAAGAAGCGCAAAGGTCACGCCTGAATGTATAGCGCGATGGCGACGATTGGCGATCCGTCGTTCTTCGCTCTGCGCCTCTTGCAGCTTGATTGTGGAAGGCTCAAATAGCGAACTCGGTTTCCATAGCGAGTTGGGCTTTGCGCAGCTCGAAGCGCGCCTGCCCGACGTTGCCGCTGGGATTAAGCGCCAGCATCAAAAAGTATTCGGGCGTGATCGGGCGCAGCACCAGCGTCAGCAGGTCTGTGACAAAGACCATCTCGCGCACCTCGCCCATCTCCGCATCCGTCGCCGTGCGCATGTTGCGCCGCACCAGCGTCGTGAATTCCGTGGCGATCAGATCGATGTCGAGCAGCGGATCGACATCCTTGATCTGGCGTTCGATGGCAATGCCGTCAATGCCCAGAATGATGGCCGCCGCGCAGCCTTCAATGCGTTCCGTGATGTGGTTGAGCGTCTCTGCGAATCCCATGCTCTCTCCAGAGCGACGCGGCGAAGGGGAGACGCGGCGACGCGGCGAGGAACATCAAAAGTCGCCGTGTCACCGTGTCTCCGCGTCGCCGCGTCATTCTTTTATTGTCCGCTCTTGCCGTTGACCGCAACGCCCACTTGCGGAGCGGGTTTATTAGCATTCGGCGCGGTAGCGCGCACAGGCGCGTTCGGGTTCGGTTGCCCTTCGACCGAACTGCGTTGCGGCGCACGCGGGCCAATCATGCCGTTTTCGCGAACGATACGCGGCGTGATGAAGAACAGAATCTCATCTGTATTCCGGCTCACGGTGCGGCGCTTGAACAACTCGCCGACCACAGGCAGGCGCGACAGGCCAGGTGTGCGATTGATCGTGTGGCCTTCGGTATCCACGTTGATCCCCCCCATCACAGCGGTGCCGCCGTCCTGCACGAGCACGGTGGACTCTGCCGACTGCGTGTTGATGCCCGGCGTGCCGCCGTTGAACTGGTTGGCCAGCGCGACGTTCACCGTGTTGTTTTCAGCAACGATGTGCATCTGCACTTCGCCGGTTTCTTCGACGATCTGCGGCGTAATTTCAAGCCGCAATGCCGCCGTCACGAAGGTCGTCGTGATCGTGTTGTTCGAACTGGTCTGCACAGGAATCTGCACGCCGTTGACGATCTCTGCGGTCTTGTTGTCGGTCGTCGTGATGCGCGGGCTGGCAATCGTGCGAATCTGTCCCTTGGTTTCCTGAGCCGACAAGGCGGTGGTGAGAACGCCTGTGCCGAGCAGCGTCGTCAGACCCAGCACGCTGCTTGGTGAAGCGGCGCGCAGTGCCGAGCCAGGGAAGAGGTTCGGCAGGTTCGGGCCAAGCGAGTTGTTGGCCGTGCTGCCCGTACCCGTGCCTGTGCCTGTGCCCGTGCCGCCACTTGAACCGCCGCCGCCGGCACCTGTGCCGCCGGGCGTGAGGCCGCCGCCCGATAGTTGCAACGGCGAAGTTTCAAATATGCCGGCTCGGCCATGACTGCCGAGCACGCCGGCTGCCAGTTCGACGCCGAGATCGCGCAGGAAATTGCGGCTGGCAATGACGATGCGCGCCTCGATTTCGACCTGCGGCTCGGGCCTGTCGAGCTTGCTGACCATGTCTTTGATGATCTGCATATGCTCAGGCAGATCGGTGACGATGACGCTGTTGGTGCGCGAGTCCATCTCGATGCGCCCGCGCTTGCTCAGACGAGTGGTGATGACCGATAACAGGCCGCCTTGCCCGTTGCCGCCGCCGCCGGCTTGCGCGTTGCCGCCTGACCGTCCGCCACCGCCTGCGCCCAATGCGCCAAACGCGCGCGCATACTTGAGATGAATGATCTCTGTGACCAGCGGGACTTTCAGCGCCTGTGCTTCAACAATCTCTTGCTGCTGCACTTCTTCCTGCTTGATGGCCTCCAGCGTGGCGATGCGGATGATGCGCCCGTTGCTGCCGCAGACCGAGCCGAGCCGGTTGGCGCGCATCACTTCTTCCATCACATGATTCCAAGGCATGTCGTTGACGCGTATGTCTACAGGCACGGCAGCGACCGATTTATCGACGATGAAGTTGACGCCATACTGCTGCGAGATGAACCGCAGCATATCACGTATATCAACCCCTGCGCGCAAGTCGAAGCTGACCAGGCCGCCAACGTAGCTCGGATCACAAAGCGCCATCGCGTCGTTACGCTGCCGCGCCGCCTGGCCGGAAACTGCCGGCGCAGGATTGCGCGGCACGTCCGAGGCGCTGCGCGTATAGCTGGGCTGCGCAGGGCCGCTCGTGGTGACGGTTTCTTTGGCGGGATTAGACGAGTCGGGTTGAGCCGACAGTCCGCGCGTGACCGCTGTACGAACTCCCTGTTGCGGCACAGACTGATTTTGCGCAATTAAATTCGCTGGCACGCCGTCGGCGGCACGGTTCGCGGTTTTATTCTCGACGCGCTGGCCGGCGACCTTAACTTCTTTGTGCGGCGCTGCGGGTGCGGCGCTCGGCGTGACTGCTTTGGCTTGCGGTTGCGCTTCAGCAGCCTTGGTCTCCACTGCCGCTTTCGTTTCGACCGGCTTGTTCTCGGCGACGGTCGCGGCAGGGTTGCTTATGCTCTGCGCTTTCAGATTGGGCCGCCCTGCTTCCTGACGCGACGAGTTGTCATCGCCGACCGTGATGACCAGCGACTGGCCGTCGCGCTCGACGCGGTAATTGACCTTGGCTTTCGTATCGAGCACGAGGCGCACGACGTTAGGGCCGGGCTGGCCGACGCGCAAGCGTTCGACGGCGCTATTGCTGATGGCCTCTGTCTTGTTGCCGACGCTTGAACGCACGCCGTTAATATCAACCACAATTCGCCAGGGGTTCGGCAGCACGAAATCTTTGAACTGCGCCGCGCCGTTGGTGTCAACGACGATGCGCAAGGCGCTGCCGCGCATCTCTGAGCGCACATTTTCAATCAGCGTCGCGGCTCGCGTCGCTGCCGGTTTAGGCGCAACGCGCTCCGGCTTCGGCTCGACATGATTGGCCACCGGTTTGGCTTCGACGCGGTCAATCGATCTGGCGGCGCTGCCTTTGACGGTTGGCGTCGGGTAGACGTAGACGCCTGAGCCTGCCGATTTTTCCGTCGCGTATTTGGCGTTGACCGCCTGGCCGTCGGCGGCGAGTTCGATAACCAGCGTGTTGCCGTTTACGGTCGAGCGGTCGCGCACCTCGCCGTTGACGTTGATCTCTATGCGCGTGACGGCGCGGCCCGAAGCCGCAGAGCGCGATTGGCGCACGAAGACCATATCGACGAGCTGGCTCTTGACGGCGTATTGCGGCTGGAGCGTGGCGCTTTCGCCGCCCGGCATATCGACGATGATCAACCGCGCCGACGGGCGAAAGACTGTATAGAGGGGAGGCGCGCTCGATTCGATCAGTATGCGCGTCTCAGCGCCGACCGTCTCATGTTTGAGCGACGTCAAAGTGAACGCCTGACCCTCTGAGGCAAAGCTTGCCGGGCGCGCTGCCGCGAGCACACTAAGGTTGCCCACAAGCGCCACGAGCATGATGATTACGACGAGCCTCCTAGCGAACATAACTTTTTATCTCCCTCTCTCTGATGTTGAAACTGAAACGAACGCGATCAAGAGGGCTTCGATTAAGTCTGCCCGCGCTCGCTCCACCGCGCTGAATTCGTTGCATTGAAGATGGCCATCCGGCGAAGGGAATCGGCGACTGACGAGCCACAGCCTGGCGCATGTTATCGCCGCTGCGGCTGTCTGTCATCGGGTTGTTGAATCCTTCGCACATTGAATTTTTGCCTGTTGCTTATCCGCGCACGGCGTGAGGCCGGCGCGACAAAATCATTTCGCTGCCGCCGCCGGCGTTTTGGCGACCATGCGTTCCTGCTTCACCGCTTTGCCGTTCTGCTCGACGTTGTAAACCTCGCGGAACATCACGCGCGACACGCCGGCTTCGTCGCCCTCGATGCGCACGACCTCGCCGTTGTAGCAGCGCGTGCCGGTGCGCAAAAAGAGCATAGTGCCGGTCGGCTGCGCTTTGACGAATGCGCCGTAGCCGCGCTCGTCGCGGAAGACGCCGGTGACATCGAGTTCATTGACCAGATACTGCGACACAGGGTCAGGCTCGGCTTGTCCTATGTCGCGCGCCTGCGCCACTCGTTGGCGGAACTCTGTGCGCCGCGTCTCAATCACCGGGTAGCCGAGTTGCAAGGCCACCTGCTTGGCTTTGTCCTTCGGCGTCTTCGGCTTGATGGGCTTCTTGAACGGGTCGCGGTTGTAAGGTCTGTACGGGCGAATCGAATCGGCGGTCGGCCCGAGATTCTCTTTGCCGCCCGGTGCCGGTTGCGCTTGCGACGATAAGGGTGATGCCGGCGGCGGCGCGGGCTGGCTCTGCTGTGCGGTCGCCGTGATGACCAGCGCACAGAAGAGGGCTAGGGCCGTGGCTGCTTCGAGGAGCCGGCGTTGGCGTTGAAGGCGAAGGTTGAGTAATGTCGATTTCATTGCGCTACTCCGCTACTTTTTCTGTGTGCCCGGCGCTGGCGGCGCGGCGGGCTTCTTGGCCGTCAACTTCTCGAGGTTTTCCGGCGAGATATAAAATGCCGTCACGACGAATGAGCTGTTGATCGAGCGGCCCACTTCCTGCGCGCCGTCTTCGGCCTGTTTGATGTCGACGTCGGTGACGCTCAATATGCGTTTGTAGAAGCCGAGTTCCGAAAAATACTGGCCGAGCGCGTCATACGAGCCGGTGATTTCGATCAGAATCGGCTGCGCCGTGTAGAATTCCAGGGACTGCGCCTTTTGTGGCGAGAAGCGCTTAAGCTCGAGCCGCTGCGTGCGCAGCAGGTCTTTGAGGTTATCGTAGATGCGCGAGATTTCGACGGCATCCGGCAGCAGATCGCGCAGGCGATCCATCTCTTCGCGCTTCTCTGCGAGCGTCGCTTCGGCGGCCTTGAGGTTCTGCTGAATGATGCTCGCCTGTTGGTTCTTCGCCTTGAGCGTTTCAACCTGCTCTTTGATCTTGCCGGTCTCGGCGCGCTTGTCGCTGTAGAGCAGATAATCGGCGGCGAAGTATAACAATATGGCGAGCAACAGCAGCACGCCCATCTGGTAATACCAGGCCATGCGCGTGAAGAAGTTGCCTGACTCCTCTGCCGGTTTGACTATGGTTTGTGCTGAAGTTGCCATGATTTCCCTCTCCCTCACTTGCCCTGAGCCGGCGGCTGACCGGGCTTCGTCTCTTTCGATTCTTCGGCGCGCGGCGTGTTGTAATCGCAATCAATCGTGAAGCGGAAGATGCGCGCGGTCTCGGCCTCGGCCCTGGTGTCGGGATCTTTCTTGGCCTCTTTTTTGGCGTCCTTGGCGTCTTTCTTGGCGTCCTTATCGGCTTTATCGCTCTTGTCGGCTTCCTTGCGCTCGGCGACCTCGCCGATCTTCACTTCCGAGCTTTCGATGGTCGGCACGAGGTTGCTGAACAGGCCGTTAGAGAATTCCAACTGGCGCGCGAAATCGGCGATCACTTGCTGGTTGAGCGACGTGCCGATGATCTGCAGGTGCGTGCCTTTCTGTGTGATCTGATCGAGGCGGAAGTCCGCCACGCCGCCGGGCATGCGCTCGTTGATGGCGCTCATCAGGGCCACAGGGCCTTTCTGCTCGGCGCGCAGTTGCTTGATCACCTTGATGCGCTCTTCGACCTGTTTCAACTCGGCCTCAAGCTCATTCTTCTTTTGCACGTCGGCTTCGAGTTTCTTGGCGACTTCCTGTTCGTGATCGAGTTGCGCCTGCGCCTCTGTGCGCGCGTTGGTCGTCCACAGATGGTCGACGGCCAGGGCGACCAGGAAAATGCTCAACGCCGCCGCCACCATGAAAAGCTGCTGGCCGCGCCGCGCCGCGACTTTCGTCTTCTGCACGGCAACGCGATGTTCGGCGGTGCCTTCAAGTAGATTGACTCTGATCATTTGGTCACCTCCGCGACGCGAACCGCCAGGCCGACGGCAACCGCCATGTTCGGCGACAGTTCTCTCAGATACTCCTCATCGAAGCGCTTGCGATCATAACGAATCGAGCGGAATGCATCGAAGCGCTCGACCGGCATCTGGAATTTTTCCGCGAGGTAATCGCACAGGTGCTCGACTTTCGATGAGCCGCCGGCGATCAACATGCGATCAATGTTCGGCGAATCAACCGCCGTAGCGCGGAAGAAATCCAGCGTGCGCTGAATTTCGAGCGCCAGCATCTCTGACACGGAACGCATCGCTCCTTGCGCCGCTTCGTATTCGCCCTGATTATCGAAGCCTGCGCCGCGCTTGAGCGATTCGGCCTGCTCGAAGGTTAGATTCAATTCTTTTTGCAGCAGATCGGTGTACTGGTTGCCGCCCGCCGAGATGTCGCGTGTGAAGATCGATGTGATGCCGCGCACGACGTAGATCGACATCACCGACGCGCCGATGTCTAAGAGCGCGACGGTTTGATTGGGCGCCGGAGCGTAATTCACTTCATAGGCGTTTTGCAGGGCGAACGAATCGACGTCAACGATGACCGGCTGCTTGCCGGCCTGCGAGATGACCTGTGTGAACTGGGCGATCTTGTCGCGCTTGCAGGCGACCAGCAGCACGTCCATGTTCTGGGATGCGGCGTCCTGGCCGATGACTTCGTGATAAAGGTTGACATCGTTGATGTCGAAAGGAATGTACTGCTCGGCTTCCCAGTGAATCTGTTCGTCCAGTTCTTCGCTGGACATCTGCGGCAACAATATCTTTTTTACAATGACGGCGTGACCCGACAGCGAGGTGGCAACCTGATTGGTCTTAATGTTGTTATCCAACCAGACGCGGTTGATCGAATCCGCGACATGATTGAGATCGATGATATGCCCATCAACGATGGTATCGGATTGCAGGTTATGATGCGCGATATGTAGCAACTCGAAGCCGTTGCGCACGGCCCGTAGTTCGATGGCTTTGAGCGCGCTTGAGCCGATGTCCAGCCCGACGATGCTCTTCTTCTTTGATCCGAACATGACAGCCCCCAGGAAGGATTCTTGATTTTGGATTTTGGATTTTGGATTGCCGATTCTGGATTGCCTATTGAGGCAGCGTGTTAATCCAAAATCTAAAATCTAAAATCTAAAATCGAACTGTAGGGGCCGCAGCGCAAGGGAACGAAGCATGAAAGTTGTAAGAACTGCAAAAGGGGCGCGCATCAGGGGGGACGGGAAGTCTAGCGAGTTTGTCAGTCTGGCGAGTCTGTCGGCTCTAGCAAGCTGCAATAGGGACTCGGCAGACTCTGCTAGGGGCGATCAACTCGTTAGCCTACTTATTCTTCACAACTAATCAAAAATCCTGAGCGCCTTTGTATGGCAGTCACGTTTTACCATCCACCCTATAAGGTGTCAACACTATTTTTTTGGCGCGTTTTTTTGCATATGCCATACCCCGTTCGGGCGGCGCGACGCGAGCAATCCGCCGCGCAAGGTTGCTAGTGTTGGCTTATAGATAGCATTACAAAATCGCTTTCCGCCATTTATTTGCCTGCGGCAGCCGGCGTTTCTCGACGTGGGCGCAGGGCTTGATAATCCGCCAGCCATGCATTGATGTCGTTAGCTGCTCGCGTATCGCCCGCCGCCTGTGCGAGCCGCACGGCTTGCCGGGCTGTTTTAACCGCCTCTTCAAAACGCTGCGCTTCGGCATACGCGGCAGCCAGTGCATCGAGCGGCGCGACACGCTCGGCGCGGGTCAAACGGACGGCGCGCTCGGCGAGTTCAACGGCTCGCGCGGCGTCACGCATCTGACTGTCGGCGTGTGTAGCCAGAATCAACGCGAGTTCGTCCAACGCTTCAACCCAGTCCGGGCGCAACTCGACTGCGCGGCGCAACGGTTCAACCGCCTGCGCCGTGCGGCCCTGCTTCTTGAGCGCCATCGCCCAGCCGAAATAGGCTTCCGCATACGCAGGGTCGAGCTTCACTGTGTCGCTGAAGTGCGCTTTGGCAGCTTCGAGGTCGCCCTCAGTGACCAGCGCGCGGCCAAGATTGAAATGCGCATCAGTGTAATCCGGCTTACGCTGGAGCGCGTCGAGGTAAAGCGGAATGGCTTCAGCGATGCGGCCCTGATGGGCCAGTGTCAGCCCGAGATTGTTTTTGGCAAGCGCGTCATCGGGATTCAAGCGGCAGGCTTCGTCAAAGTGCGCCTGCGCCTCGGCGTACTCGCCGCGCTCGGCCAGAAACATACCGAGATTGTTGTGGGCGCGCGCATTGCCGGGCCGCTGTTTGACGATGTCGGCCCACATAACGATTTCGCTCTGGTAATATGTATTACGCAAAAAGGTCGACGACGCCAGCGCCGCGACGATGACCGCGAGCGCGCCTGCGCCAACCAATTGGCCAAGCCGTTTGCGCTGCGCTGCGGATTGAGTCAAGCGCGCGATCACCTTCTGACCGAGGCGATAGCCACCGATGATGCAGAGGGTGACGACGGCGGCGAGCGGCAGATACATGCGATGCTCGAAGGCGAGATCGGCTATGGGCATCACGCTCGAGGTCGGCGCAAGGATGAGAAAGAACCATGCCCCTAAAAATCCAACTGCCGGGCGACGCATGAGCGCCCAGAGAGTCGCCGCAATCAAGCCGATGATGATTGCCGCAAACGGGATGATCGCCGACGCCGTGCGCGCCACCGGCCAGGCGTAATCCAAGACGAGCGCATCGGGCCAGAGCGCCAGCCGCAGGTAATGCACGATGACGCCGAACTGGGTTTGCAGGTATTCCAAAGGCGTCAGGCTTTTCATCTTGAAGCCTACGGACCAGTCTGCCGGCGTCGGCGCGGCAATCGTCGCCGCTAAGATAATCCAGGTTGACCCAAGCATCGCATATAAGGCCCATCGGCGGCGTAGCGCCATTTTCAATGAGCCGGTAATGAAGATCACATCAAACAGCAGCGCCAGAATCGGCGCGGTGGCCATCACAGGCTTCGTGGCCATGCCGACGGCGCAGGCGACGACCGCTGCGACGACCCAGCGTTTGCCTGCCGATTGCGCGGCGCGCATCACCGCGTAGACGGTCGCCAGATACATCAATCCCATCAGCGATTCACCACGCTGGATGATGTAAGTCACCGACTGCGTTTCGAGCGGATGCACTGCCCAGACCAGAGCGACGCTCGCGGCCAGCGCCGTCGCCGCCGTGCCGAAGCGCTGGCGCATTCGTTCGCTGCGCAGCGCATGCCGCACGATGCCGAACAACGCCAGCGCCGCAAGCAAATGGATCAGCAGATTAACAAGGTGATAGCTCCAGACCTCCAGACCGCTGATCCGGTAGTTGATGGCCAGAGTCAAACCGATGACCGGGCGGGCGATGTTGTTGGGCGAAAACATCGCCGTCCAGGGCGGCCAGAGCTGGCGAATCGACGCGTCTTCGAGAATCGTGCGGTCGTCGAAAATGAAGCGGCCTGCAAAGCTGTTGCTGTAGGCGAGCGCGCCGATGAAGACAATCGCGGCAGCGGCCAGCCTGACGTGGCGACGCGAGGCGCGCGCGTCGGCGCTTGCGGGTTCGACAGCGGCTGACATAGCGAAATCCACGGTGCGTTGCATCTGAGCCAATCTAGCACATTCATTTCGCGGTTCAACACTATTCGCGTCGTTCATGTAGGGGCGACCCTCTGTGGTCGCCCCAGCATACAGCAGGTTGATTCCTCAGTAATCGATGCTTATCAG
>JBBWZK010000399.1:0-16389 GCA_039648975.1 Blastocatellia bacterium | reverse complement strand
CTCGTGCATGGCTTCGAGGCGCTGCAACAAGCGGCGCGGACGGGCGGCGCGCGGCTGGGCTTCACCGGCACGACCGGCGTGAGCATTCCCTATGAGCTTGCCGGCGAGCGCCTGCTAGAGATTCGCGGCGTGCTCAACGGGACGACCAACTACATTCTTACTGAAATGCAGCAACGCGGCGTGTCATTCAGTGAGGCCCTGTCGAGCGCGCAAGCCAGCGGCATTGCCGAGCCTGATCCTTCGCTCGACGTTGACGGTTGGGATAGGGTGGACAAAACGCTTATTCTGGCAACGGCATTTATGAATGCCGACACACGACTCGATGAAGTGACGCGCATCGGCATCAACGCCGATACGGATGAGTTGATTCGCATTGGACGAGAGACCAATCGCGTGGTTCGCCTGGTAGGCCGCGCGCGTCTCTATCAAGGCCGCGTGCGTGTCAGCGTCGTGCCGAAATTGCTTGCGGCGGATTCACCTTTTTATGCGGTCGGTGGCACGTCGAAGCTCGCGGTGTTCAGAACCGCAAGCAAGCGCGAAGTGATCGCGAAGGCGCACTCAGGCCGCGACGCCATTGCACAGACGATGGTTGAAGATATTGTAAAGCTTACGTCTCGCTGAACTCCGCGAACAGATCATCGAATGAAAGCTGTGCGGTCGGCTCGTCTTCATTATGGGGCTCGCCGCCGTCTTCATGAGGCCGCGTGGTCTGCATGGCTTTTAATGCCTTTTGCACGTCGCGCAGGTTGAAGCGAATCAAGCGCCCGGTCAACTCAACCGCAGGGATACGGCCCGCGCGGCGCAGGCGGTGAATGGTGGATTCGCTCACCTGCAAGACTTCGGCAAGCTGCTGCGCCGTCAAATACTCGAGACGCTTTTCTCTGGCCGGCTCAACCGCTTCCGGCTTATCGGCGACAGGCTCAATGGTGACAGGTTTGCGGCGGTTGCTGGTCATATTCTCACGCATCCGTTTTTGACGATTTGCGGCGCGGCAGAGTGAATCTCGACCGGCTGTTGGATGAGTTTACCACAACCAAAACCAGCGTCCAGAACGGCAGGCAAAAACTCTCAACTATTTCGTCGCGGTTTCAGCAAGCGGTTGATCAATTTCAAAAGCCTGGTCAGCCACGCCAGGTTGCGCCGCTTTAGACTCGTTGCAGCATCTTTTCCAGATTGGCTTTGACCTCTGGCCATTCACGATCAATGATGCTGAACAAGGCCAGATCGCGCACGCCTTTGTGATTTGAAACCACGTACTGGCGCAGGATGCCTTCCTGCCGTGCGCCGATGCGCAGCAACGCGCGGCACGAGGGCTCGTTACTGGCATCGGCTTTGAACTCGACGCGAACGCACTGGTACGCTTCAAACGCCTGTTTCAACATCAGGTACTTGGCTTCGGTGTTGACGCGGGTTCGCTGCCACGGCACAGCGATCCAGGTGAAGCCAATCTCTAACCGGCGATGCGTTGGATTGATATGGTGGTAGCGCGACGTGCCGACAATCTGTTCAGAAGCCTTGTCGATCATCACAAAGGGCAGTGCGAGGCCTTCGGCCTGTGCCTGTAAGGCGGCTTGAATGTAGCGGAACATATCTTCGGCGGTCTTGAGCCGGATCGTCGTCAGTTGCCACAAACGTTCGTCCAAGCCGACTTCACAAAGCGCGGCGTGATGCGACAGCGTAAGCGGCGCAAGCCGTATGTGAAGGCCTTCTAAAGTGACCGGCTCGACACGCATCATCATGGAGGCATTGTCCCTGATGTTTTATTCGTTGTTCAAGACAGTCTTAGATGATCTACCCCGTTCTACTTTTTTCAGATGGCCATCTATGTATCAAAGGTTCAACATCAGTATATTGGAGCGTAAGCCATTGTTAATGATCCGAATTCGATTTGCCCCGCTGCTCAAGTTTAACTCGCTGGCATTACCGTTTACCTGAACCTTTTTGCTTGAGATCACCTTGACCTCACTGGGGATAATTAACACACCATTAATTTCAAGACTGAGTTGACTGTTCAAGCGCTTCGCTTTGATTCTCATTGTATTTCCATCAAAAGACACACTCACTAATTTTGGCCCTCCGGAATCTCCACTGAGCAAGCTGGTGGTCACCGTTGTGCTCCGATTTCCCAGGCGATCAATCAGGGTAAGATTGGCCTGAGTGGCGCTGCGAAGTTGATTCAAGCCGAAGAACTCAAATTCGTAATTAGCGATTGTCACATCGCCAGGATCCAATACGACCGGCGGATACTCTGTGAGAAGCTGGCCGGATTGGTCGAGAACTTTTACTTCTGCTTGACATTGATCCTGGCCGGCGTTACTTGCCAGACCTGTGACCTTGAGCATATCGCCTTGTAAACTTCCCGCGAGATCGCCGGGCTCAGGGACCAAAGGGATTCCTTTCCTCAGTTCGTAACCCATAAGATCAAGGGCGATCAGATCATGGCTGGTTAAGATCTGGCGCTTCCCATTCATGATTTCCACTTCCATGACGCCTATATAACGGTTGCTGATCAGCCTGTCGTTTTTCCAATGAGAAGCCTGGAAGCCATCTCCACCTGTGCCATTGTTGCGGCCTGTCGAAAGCGGCAGTTCAAGACCAGCCGCAGTGAATCGTTGCTCACCGCCTGACGAAAGTATCCGTTGCGCAGTTGAAAAGCCATCCTGGGGAGTCTCAGGACGAAGCCGAAATAAATCCCAAACTGTAGGTGTAATCCGAGATGTGGAATCGACCTCTCGCACCCCGACACTTGAGATGAAGCCGAGCACATGGCCGATTTCATGTAGGACGACGGCCTCAAAGTCGACTTTGTCAGGGTCTATGCCGTCACTCGGGTCGAAATCGAATTTTTGATTGGAATTGAAGCCAACCGATGGCGGCTTTCCCAGACTCCGCTCCTGACCATCCGGGTCAGCAATCGCATCCAATAATCCAAGGGCGCGGGCATTTGCCGAAGGCACTTTCATCAAAGAAGCAGCGCCTATATCTGTCGGTATCGTACCGACAGGCAAAGACTGACAGATCGCCAATTCTTGTGCGCTGGAGGCATGCGCAATTAATTGCTCGCGCACGGTTGAATAGGCATCGCGGGTGAGTTCTTGTGCGCTTGAGCCGCCGATGGATTGTCCTGGCCAGGCAGCCCCAAAAAGAGTCGGGCCATAATCCACATCAATCACAATCGTAATCGGCGTTTGAATCCAATCTTCCCATATCGCGGCAGATCTCAGAAAAGCAGACTGGGCTTCAGGAAATCTCTCCAACTGCGGGGTAGCGCGCAAAACAATTCGTAGCCCACGGCTCTGTGAGGCCACGGCGTCCGTGTGAATGGGAGAAATCGTATGCAAGCCGATGCGACTTCGTCGTGTGAACATGCTGGCTTCCGCAGCAGTCGCCTCTCGGCATGCCAGACCGCGCTCGGTTGCGTATAGCATGGAAGCCGATTCATTCTGTGTAGAGGCGAACGCAGTCTGGTCGAACGTACTGAAAGGACTAATCTCTTGTGTGGTTCGTGCCAGTGACGCAGTTGTTTGGTAAGTCAACAAAGCCATGATTAAGGCCGTAGCGGTCAGCGCCAGGAAGAACCTGATCATCAAAAAGCGTGTGAATTTCATGAGATCCTTTCATCGGTTCGGCAGCCGGTTGAACATCTGACCATCACGATGTTTTCTTCAACATGATGGTATATGATTCAAGCCCTGAATCGGCTTAAAGATTTCGACTCCAGCCACCGGACTGAATTGCCGCAACAGAATATCAGCGTGAGAATTACAATGCTCAATCAGTTGACCGGTTCGCCAGATGCCGAGCAAGTTAGGCTCCACACAGAAAACCTTGCTAAACGTAGCATTGAGCATTCTCTGATGATCCGACTACCCCAAAAGAGTAAGGCTTCAACGGATAAGGGATATTGAAACGGCTTGTTTGGGTTGATCGCCGCAGGCGCAGGCCAGGGGCAGCCTGCTTTCTTCGGCCTGTCTCTGTAAGGCCGCTTGAATGTTGGGATGAGCGGCTTCTCGAAATCAAACCTGTGGAGTTGGATCGCATGAGCCAGATCAGCAACTCCGAATGATGAACTTTAGTATCGCTTTGCGCCTTATGAATCTCCGCAGATTAATTTCTGCAAGCTCTCTTTGATCTGAAGCATCCCCTTCTCAAAAAGCTCATCCTCTATCGCATAGGTAATTCGCAAATAGCCAGAGGTGCCGCATAAGCTACCCGCCACCACGGCGACGTTTGCGTCCTGCAACAGGTAGTCTGCCAGGTCCACGTCGCTCTCAATCAATGCGCCATGCGCTGTTCTACAACCGATGTAATGCGCGATATTCCAAAAGAAAAAATAGCCTGCCTCTGGGGAAATGTAGGAGGTGTGAGGAACCTGATCTAATAGGATCTTTGCCTTCTCTCGCTTCACCCGCAGCTTTTCCACAATCGGCGTGGTGATCTCGTCACTGACTTCGATAGCGGCTAATGCTCCTTGTTGCAGATACTCATTGACTCCAGATGTTGCATAGTTCTGCTTTTGCAGATATAGGTCTATCAAGGATGGGTTCGCCGCGATGAAGCCGACTCGCAATCCCGACATCGCATAGTTTTTCGATAGGCCATTAACGGTAAGCACGCGCTCTCTGATTTCAGGCCAACTGCCAATGCTTGGACAGTGTGCAAGGCTGGTCGAATCCTTCGCATCAACGAGGACGAGATTGTAAACTTCATCAGAAACAATCAGCAAACGGGGATGTTTCTTGAGCACCTGGACTAATGCATCCATCTCCTCGTGCGTGTAGATCGCCCCGGTCGGATTATTCGGATTGGTAATAATCAGCACACGGCTGTTCCAGGTAATACTTTGTGACAGCAGTCGCGGCGTCAGCTTGAAATTGTTTTCGGGGCTGGTATGAATGACTTTGAGTTTGCCGCGACCTTGCGCAACGATGTGTGGAAATGCGAACCAGAACGGAGCCGGTATCAAGACCTCGGCGTCGCCGGCTGTCGTATCAAGGATGTTGTACAAAGCTTGAGAAGCGCCGTAAGTAATAATGAGGTTTTCTGCGGTATAAGGGATGTCAAAGCGCGTCCGGTAGAAGCTGGCGAGCTTCTCTTGCAGCGCGGCGATCCCGCGTGTCGGTGGGTAAGATAGATATTGGCTTTTTTCGACAGCCCCGATGATTGCCGATTTCACCGTGGAATTCATCAGGAAGCGAGGAGCGCCGGTGTTGAGCGGTATCGTGTCAGAGAGGAAATGCTTGGTGCTTTCTGGAGCCAGTGGCAAAGACCAGAGATCCGGGGGAATAGTTGACATAGACACCTCACGGTTGGCTGAGAATTTTCAATCGACTTGTATGCTGCATCATAAATCCCGACATGCATATCTTATTTCATGCCTCATTGCAAGGTGTTCGTTACAATCAGATGAAGGGAGGCGAGCCGGCTTGCTTTCTATCAAGCTACACCTGACGCACGGCGACGCTATGCATCTTTTCCTGTTCCCTGGCTGCTTGCTATACAGGTCGCTTGAAACCGCGCTCGATGTCGCGCAAGCCCATGCGCATGATGATAGGCCGACCGTGCGGGCAGGTCATGGGGTTCTGCGTCTTCATCAACTCGTCAATCAGCCACTGCATCTTCTCCGAGGTCAGCGGCATATTCACTTTGATTGCCGCCTTGCAGGCCAGTGATGCGGCAATCTCGTCGCGCAGGTGATCGAGCGAAAAACTGCGCCGTTCTCTCTCGACGACGCCGAGGACTTCGCGCACCAGCGCCAGAACTTCTTTCGCTGCCAGTCCCGCGGGCGCGGTCTTGATCGCGATGGTTCGCCCGCTTAACTGCATGGTGTCGATGCCTATGCTTTCCAACTCTTCCTGCACGACGCCGAAGGCATCGGCCTCCGCAGGGCTCAGATCAAGCGTTTCGGGAATCAGCAAGGCTTGCACGTCCGCAGGGCGCGCCAGCCGCGTGTCACGGAACTGCTCGAATAACACACGCTCATGCGCGGCGTGCTGGTCAACCAGCAGCAACCCTTCTTCGTCGGTCGCCGCGATGTAGCTATCGCGAATCTGGCCGAGCGGCTTGATGCCGTGTCCGAGATTCGGCAGCGCCTGCGCCTGCTGCGCTGCGCTCGGCGGCGCAAACAAGCCGGCTGATTCAATCGCTACACGATCAATGCCATTGCCTGCGTCCGAGGCGCTGGCTTGCATCGAGTTCATCGCTTCGTCAGGCGCGTTCACGCCAGAGGTGTCGAGCAATTCATCGTCATGCGAGGTTAATGGAGCGAACGATGATTCGGGTGCGCTTGACTGGCCAAGCTCAAGCGAAGTGGCCGTTTTGGCAACCGACAGTCGAATCGCTTCTCCCTGATTCTCTTCAAGCGCGCCTGGCGTTGACTGGCTGCGTGATGCATCTCCGAGTGATCGCCCCGCCCCGTCTGGTTCAGCATTCACCGGCTGATTGCGTGATGGCGAGACGGGCGCTTGCCAACCTTGTGCAGGACTTCCCGCATCGCGGTTGCGATTGATCGCAATGCGCGTCGTCGGCTCGGTCGCTCGTATGGCTTCGGCTATGGCGTCGCGCACAAAGGCGAGGATGGCGCTCTCGTGCAGAAAGCGCACTTCGGTTTTCGCTGGATGGACGTTGACGTCGACTTCCGTCGGCGGCACGTCGATGAAGAGCACGACCGCCGGGTAAGTCCCTGATGGCATCATCGAACGATAGGCTTCGGTGATTGCCCGGCCAATCAGTTGATCGCGAACGAAGCGGCGATTCACGAAGAGATACTGTTGATCGCGCGACGAGCGTTGCTCCTGCGGATTCGATACAAACCCGTCGATGCGCAGGCCATTGCTTTCGGCTTTCACCGCGAGGAGCTTGTTGAGCAGCGCGCCGCCGAATATCTGATAAGCCCTCTCCTTTAACGACCGCGCCGGCGCGACGCGAATGGCATCGCGCCCGGTGTTGATCAGCAGAAAGGACAGCGGCGGATTGGCAAGCGCATAATGCTGCACGAGGTTGGTGATGTGATAAGTCTCGGTCGCATCGCTCTTCAAAAACTTCTTGCGTGCAGGCATGTTGAAAAACAGGTCTTTGATTTCGACTTCGGTGCCGCCGGGCCAGGCGATGTCGCGGACGCCCGTGAGCCTGCCGCCGTTGAATTCGACTTCCGTGCCTTCCGTGTCGCCGGCGGTCTTGGTGCGCAGATGCAGGCGCGACACCGAAGCAATCGATGGCAACGCCTCGCCGCGAAAGCCGAGCGTGGTGATCGATTCGAGGTCTTCCGCGCTTCGCAGCTTCGACGTCGCGTGGCGCTCAAAGGCGACGATGGCGTCGTCGCGCATCATGCCTTCGCCATCATCAATCATGCGGATCAATCGCTTGCCGCCCGCTTCGACTTCGATGTTGAGGCTGCGCGCGCCGGCATCCAGCGCATTCTCCAACAACTCTTTGACGACCGACGCGGGCCGCTCGACGACTTCGCCCGCCGCGATCTTATTGGCGAGCGCGTCCGGCAGCACTCTGATTTTAGCCATCCCCGCTTCCTTCGCTAATTGAGGTGAAAGGAAATTATAACAGCCCCTCGCGCTTTGTGCGCCTGTATGGGCGACGCGGGGACGCGGAGACGCGGAGACGCGGCGAAAGAGGAATCAAGAGGTCTATCCTCCTGTCCTTCCCTCGCCGCGTCTCCGTGTCGCCGCGTCGCCGCGTCGCTTTTACTTCGTATCCGCCACCCAGCCGTAGAAGTGATTCGAGCGCTCTGCACCGTTCTGGTGGTAAGCCGCCTTGATGTGGCTCATGTAATCTTTCGGAATGGCTTTGCGTTTGGCATCCACATCGATCTTGTAGACGTGCGCCGCATTCAAGCCGAAGATCTTTTCTTTGTCCTTATCAGTGATGGCGCGGTAGCCGAATTTCTTCTGCATTTCGACAGGAATCTGGAAGCGGCGGAAAGCTTCGATCTGCCACTGCGGCGATCCCCACCAGAGCGAATCGGTGCCCCAGATCATGTGATCTGCGCCGAAGGCATCGAGCAATTGACCGATGAGATGCGCCGCCAGCACCGGCTGCATGCTTGATGCCAGGCCGAACGACGAGCCGATCTCGGCATATACATTGGTCATCTTCGGATTCTTCTTGCGATCCTGCACGAAGTCCCACGTCCACTCGAACGCGCCGTGTTCGGCTATCGGCACGTTGATCCGTCCGCCCGGCGGGATGTCTGCCTTGAATGCCGAGTGATAGATGACGAAGGTCAAATCGGGATGATCGAGCGCCGCCTTCTTGATGTCGCGCGGGTGCGCGTAATCGTGATGCTGGCCGGTTGTCGGAAAGCCTTTGTGGACGCTGATGAGCTTGATGCCGAGTTGTTTAGCTTTTTCAAAATACGGGTAAGCGACCTTCTCATCATCAAGCCAGAAGGGCTGGCCAGTTGAGCCGCGCGGCGTCGTGTGCGGATAGACTTTCCACGAACTGTGCTTATAGGTCTTCGCTTCATACTCCATGCGATCAAAGAGCTGTTGCTTGCTGGCGTAATGATTCGGCGCAACGTTGCTCTGCGAGAGGGCGCGCGTCGTGCCGGACATTTCATTGATGCGGTCGCGGCTGTGAGCCATCAGCGAAGTCGGCAGCACGCCATACTCTTCGTGGCCGGGCACGCCGCTGATGATGCACATCACGGTGTCGCTATCGAGAAAGATTTCCTTGACGAACGTCTTGAAGCTGTAGGCTTCGGTGTCGTCTTTCAGTTGCACGCCGAGGTCTTTCAAAAACTCGAAAGCGCGAAAGCCCGTCACGCCGCCAATCTTCATGCCGTCTTTGACGTGATGCGTCTGCACGTCGATGATGAATTGATTTTTCGGCCAGCGCTCGTCATAAGCCGCTTGCTCCATGGTTTCGGCTTCGGCGACCTCAAAGAAATTCCCGAAGACCTGATTCATCGCCACAAACGCGGTCGCCATGCCGGCGCTGGTGCGCAGGAACTGGCGGCGCGACAGGCCGAGCCGTTTGGCTTTCTTGTCGGCCAGATCGTTGATCAGATGTTCGACTTTGCGCTGCTCTTCGGTCTGCGGCAGCGGATAGAACTCTTCGTTGGAAATCGCTTGCGTCGGAATTGGCGACTCAATGCCCTTGCGCCGGTCGCGTATGTGCTTCGGTATCCACATGGATGGTTGCCTCCTGAGCAGGTGTCAGTCATGCTGCCGCTCTGCGGTCTCGACACGATGACGAAGCATCGAGAGACGCCACTGATCAAATGGTTTTCAGCTTTGAGCCGTGCAAGCTGATCGTAATTTGTGCTTGAGAACTAAAGGTTCGAGCCGTAGACATTATCCACAAACGCGCGGCGTCTGCAAAGCCGCCAGCGAAACCAATGAGTTTGCCAAAAAACATCAGTCCCGTAGGGACGAAATGTTTATAGTTACAGGCGTCAAAGAGAATGCCAGCCCCGTAGGGGCGAAATGTCAACATTACGCTCCTAACGGAGCTTGGTTTTCTTTGCGACACTTTTCTATAAACATTTCGCCCCTACGGGGCTGGCCTTGAACCGAAGATGCAATAACCAGCAGACTCTATGGAGTACGAGCCAACAGCTAATACTCGCACACGGCGCTGTGAACTTCGTAAGACTTCAATTCTTTGAAAGGCTCGGTTTTGTGGCACACGTAACAGTAATTGGTTTTCGGCTGGCGACGGTGCAAGCGTGAGCCGGTCGAGTGCAGTTTGTGACACGACAGACAGGTCAGGTTGTCACGCCCAAGTAAAACAATGTCGCGAATGTTCTGTTGGACGTGCGCGTCCATCGGATTGAGACTGGCATCATCAGCGCGTGAAAAGTCGAAGGCATAATCTTTGAAGAGATTGTCGCCGGCGACAAAGTTATTCGCATACGGGCGACTCGTCGAACGCGAATGGCCGCCGCGCAGATGGCAACTGCCGCAGGTCGAGGCAATCATCTGCGGCGTCTCTCTGGCTTTCTTCGCAAACCGCATGAAGACCGTGCCGCCTGTGTGTTGCTCGTTATATGGCCCGTGACAGGCTTCGCAGCCGACGAAGGTTTCAAATGGCCGCAGGCTCGCAGGGTCAACGCCGGTTGTGTGGCAACCAACACATTGCGCGGCGAACTTCTGTGAATCCCAAACGGCTTTGCTGTGGCCATCGAAGCGCGGCTGCTGCGGATCAAGCAGCGTAGCGTTGAGCAGAGCAAAGCCGCCAGAATCGTTGCGCTGTAGAAACCGCACGGCGCGCCGTTGACCGAGCACGAAATCCACTTGTGCCGCCACCTTCTTGAATAGCGGCTGTGCGCCGAGCGCGGCGATTTCAGGGGCGACGTGCCCGCCTTGAAACTTGTCGCGCAGCGCACGGAAATGCGGATCGTTCTGCCACACCGCGCCGACCGTGGCGCGATGGCAGAACAGGCATTCGTCGCCGCCGTAAAGCTCAGGCGCGGGCTTGCCGACATGGTCGCTGCCCCAAAGGGCCGGGTCGAGCCGCTGCAGAGATGCGCCGGAGCCAGCGCTCAACGCGACCATCAATTCAAAGCCGGCCAGCGTGACAAACAGAACCCCCAGCTTAACGAAAAGGTGAGTCTTCATACATTTCAGGGCGCGGCGCTGGTGTGGTCGTGGACGATCTTCCAGCCGTCGCCGAACTTGCGAAAGATCAAGGTGAACAACCCGCCCTGCTCGCCAGTGGCCATCTTCAAATTCCAGTGACCGCGAACGAAGGCGCTGTCAGGACCAAGCGTCTCGACTTCCAGGTCGCTGAAGTCAAGGTGGCCCATCTCGTGGCCGGCGCTCTGATAGCGATTGCGGTAGCGTTCCAACGTCGTGTTCCACCCGGAGGTCTTGATGCCGCCTGAATAAAACGACAGCTTCTCGGAATTCCGGTAGCCCGCCATGAAGCCTTCAAGGTCATGGCGATTCCATGCGGCGACCTGGCTGTCGAGAACCGCGAGTATGGCTTTTGTAGTCGCCGTCTCACCGGCCAGCTTGTGCTTATGGTTTTTCTGAGCGCCGCAAACCGCGACAGCCAGAAAGAAGATCAAAGGAAACGTCAAACGCATTTGGGCTCGCATCGTTCATTTCACCTCCTGGACTTTGTTGCCTGCCATCTCGCAGGGTAGAATTTTCATGCGAGATGAATGCACTGCCACAAACCAAACCTTCGCCGCGCGGCTGCGGCATCTGCGGCGCGACTTCGGCGCGCGAACTCTACACGGCGCGCGACCGGCTGCGCAACTCTGAGCGCCGCTTCCTGATCGTGCGCTGCGATGGCTGCGGCGTCCTGCGCACCTTGCCGGAGATGAGCGATGACGAACTCGCCTTTTTCTATCCCACGGATTATTGGGGCGGCGAGCCGACGCTCGACTGGATACGCAAGTCGCAAGCGGAAAAGACGCGATTCCTTGCCGCCTGCGAGCCGCGCGGCGGGCGCATTCTCGATGTCGGCTGCGGCGCGGGCTTCTTCCTGCGTGCCCTCGATCCGACCGTCTGGGACCCGTTCGGCGTCGAGACCGGCAAAGTCGCCGCCGCCGCCGCCGAGCGCATCATCGGCGTAGGCCGCATCTTCAACGGCGTCCTGCTCGACTCGGCTTGCGATGATGAATACTTCGATGTCGTGACCTTCTGGTCGGCGCTCGAACACACGAACGAGCCGCGCGACAACCTCATCGAAGCCCGGCGCATACTGAAACGCGGCGGCACGTTGATCGTGCAAGTGCCGAACGCTGCCAGCTATCAGGCGCGCTGGTTTAGCGGCGATTGGTTCGCGCTCGACGCGCCGCGCCACCGCTATCATTTCACTGCCGCGACGCTCGCTCGCTTGCTCGGCGAGACAGGCTATCAGGTTTATCGCACTAGCTTTCACTCGAAAGCGCATAACTCGCATGCGCTGCGCCAGAGCCTGAAATCGAAACTCTATGTGCCCTCTGCCAGTGCTCTGCAGCGCGCCGCATTTCTCGCCTGCATTCCCTTCATCAAGCCATTCGATTTTCTGATGAGCAGCTTCAAGCATGGCGCAACGCTCACGGTCGCCGCGCGCGCTGTGTAATGTGCGATATAAAACCCGAACGTCGGATTGAGGTGAATCGGCAGTTCGTCCAGCCTGGCAATTCAATGGCGGTGTTGAAAGACAGCGTCTTTCGTGCTGTCAGGATTCGCCATGCGTTCGAGTCCCAGCAGGTTATCATGACTGCCGATGGCGACCAGCGCATCGTGTAATTCGATTATCGTATCGGCTGCCGGATTGAAGATCATCGTGCCGCTGTGACGGCGAATGGCAATGATAATCACATCGAGGGTTGAACGGATGCCTGTGTCTTTCAGGGCGCGATGAATGAACGGCGAGCCTTGGTAAATTTCAATCTGCTCCATCTCCAGTTCCAGTTGTTCGGTCATCGTCGCCATCTCCATGAAGTCGGCGACCGCCGGGCGCAATAAGACCTGCGCCATTTGATTTGAGCCGGTGATTGTCGGCGAGACGACTTTATCCGCGCCCGCCTTGAGCAGACGGTTGATGCCCGATTCATCATTAGCGCGCGCGACAATGCGAATCGTCTTGTTGAGGTCGCGCGCGGCCAGCGTGATATATAGGTTATCCGGGTCGGACGACACGGCGCAGACGATGCCGCGAGCCCGCTCGATGCCGGCGGCGCGCAAGACATCATCATTCGTGGCGTCGCCCATCAGCACCAGATAGCCCTGCGCCAAAAGCTTATCGGCCACGCTTTCATCGCCTTCGATGACGACGAAATCATGACTGCGCCGGGCGATCTCGCGGATCACCCCGGAGCCGATGCGCCCCGAGCCGCAGACGATGAAATGATTCGTCAGCTTGCTAATATCTTTGTACATTCTTCGCCTTCCAAACTGCGCCACCAACTCGAACTCGACCAGCGCCTGCGCCGCCGCCGACAGCGCGTAACCGATGCTGCTGACGCCTGTGAGAATGAGAAAAGCCGTGAAGTAACGCGCCGGCTCGGTCATGTCTTTCGGCTCGCCATAGCCGATGGTGGTGATCGTGATGAGCGTGAAGTAGAAACAATCGAACCAGGTTTGCTCAGGTAAAAAGAACTTATAGCCAAGCGTCCCCGTGGCAACCAGGACGACGATCACGCCGAGCGCAAGCTGAAATTTTTGTTTTGGCGACATAAGGAACTGGCCGACGCCTTATGTTATCGCCGCGCGACGGGCGGCGCAAGAACGGTCTACAAAGGGTGAAGCATGAGTGAGCGCCTATCAAAAAAAAAGAGGCGCAGCATGTGCGCCTCCTCTCTCTCGATAGTTTGTTATCAAACAATCAAACTGCCGTCAGCGAGCTGACAATCGCCGCGCGGCGACGCGGGGCAGGCGACTCGCCGCGCTTTTCGAGGGTTACGGTCAAGCTCTGTTCGGCGCGACTGCGGATGATCTTCAATGTCACTGCGCCTTCTTTATTGGCCAGCGCGTTGATCAATGAGTTCATGGTATCGATCTTCTGATCATCAACCGCGACGATGACATCGCCGGCTTTCAATCCGGCGCGCGCCGCCGCGCTGTTTTCGTTGACCGCTGCGACCAGCACGCCTTTGCCGTCTTTGACGCCGAAGAATTCCGCCAGTTGATCGGTCAGCGATTCGGCGCTGATGCCGAGCCGCGTGCCGCTGAAGTATAGGAAGCTGCCAGGATTGCCAAAGTTATTAAACTCACCGAAATTGGGGGAGTTCTTAAACTCATACTGATGCTGGCGCAACTGCCCTTCGTATTGTTTGCGCAAGGTCTCCATCTGTTTGCGGCTCTCTTCCAGACGCTTGCGGCCTTCTTCGGTCTGCGCCCACGCCTGGCCGTTCCACTCGGGCGCGTTAAACGCATAAGTAAAGCCCGGCGTGCGTTTGCTCAACATCGCAGCAATCGTTTGCCGGTTGCCGCCGCGCACCACATCTATACGGACGTTGCGGTCCGCAGGGGTTTCGCTCAACAGCCGCTGCAATTCGCGCACGCTGTCAATGCGCCGCTCGTTGAACGAAACGATGACGTCATTCTCTTTCAAACCGGCTTTTTCTGCCGGGCTGCCTTCGACCACTTTGGTGACAATCGCGCCGCGCTCTTCCGCCAGTCCCAACTCTGTCACGCGATCAGGCGTGACTTCTTCGAGGTAGACGCCAAGATAGCTGCTGCCGTCGCCCAGTCCGGGCATGGCAAAGATCTGCGGCGTGTCGCTCTCAGCTTTAGTCTGCGCACTCTGATTCTGGCTCTTTTCCTTCGCCTTGTCCTTCTGGTCAGCGAAGGCGCTGGTCAGCAAGACCGACAGGCCGAGCGCCCCCATTAACAAAAAGCAGAGATAAATGCGTCTGCGCATAGTGCTTCCTCCTGAGTTTCTCAAGTTTTGCCTGATGCCAGTCTTGCGCACGCGCGACGCGCTGCAAAGTTCCAAAAATTGGCCGCGCCCGGCGCGCATCGCCGATTTCCTTTAGGGAAAGCAAAATGATGCACCCTTGCAGTCGCAGATCATACAGTCGGGACGCCGTATAGACCTGTCTGCTAAAGCCACACGGCCCAATCCCGGCATAGCTGTTGCAATATTAAAAAGTGGACGTAAGTGAGCTAATGACCAGGAGGTGTATGATGAAGAAGCTTCTATGCGCAGGCGTCAAATCGCTGGCACTGTTAATGGGTTCAGCCTTTGCGGTCAAAGCCCAGGATCGGAATTACGACAGGGAAGATCATAATCGGCGCGTCAGGGTCACACGCACTGATGATGACAGAGACCAGCACCGTCGGCACGCAAGGATTGTTCGCACCTATGGCGGCAGCAGGGTGATGATCATACGTCACCGCCACCATCGGCATCACGGATATTATGGGTATTATGACCGTCAACATCGCATGCCCTAAGCGAGTTCTAAAGGACTCTGCTTTGCGAAAGCCTGCGGCATTGCTTGTTGCAGGCTTTTGCTCGTGAGATATGTAGCGCAAGGCGGTTAGCTTGCGCAAAGACTTATGCCTGCGCAGTGACGCGCGCAAGCTGTTAGCTTACGCTACATAAGATTGAAATTTGCTCTAGCCACGCCGCTGCTGCGCGTGGCGCGCAAGACGCGGCGGGTCAGGCCCGGCGATATGGCCAGCAGGCTCGCCATAGGCCCGGCTATGGCCGGCGAAAGCGCTACTCTTCGCAACCAGCCCGCTACCTTTAGACGGCTGCCGAACTCGCGCGCATAGGCTTCCGCATAATGCGACAAGGCGCGGTCGAACAGGCTGGCAGGTTGCGCGGCTGCGTCTTCGCTCATCGCCTCGGTGATTGCCTGCGCCGCCAGTTCGCCCGTTCTAAGCGCGATTTGAATGCCCGTGCCCGTAAACGGATCGATCATTCCCGAAGCATCGCCGACCGCCAGTATGCCGCTTTGCGAAAGCCTGCGATAACCGAACGCGAGCGGGCCGACGCTGTGCCACTTGCCGACCACTTCCGCGCCGCGCAGACGTTGGCGGGCCAGCGCGTTGTGCATCACGGTTTGTTCAACGATCTTTTGTGGATCACCGCCGGCAGCGCGAAAGGTGCGCTCGCCGGCAATGAAACAGAGATTCACCAAATCGTCTTCGACCAGCGATAAGCCGCCGTAGCCTTGCGGGAAAAAATAAAGCTCGACCTGTTCATTGATGCCTTCGACATTGGCGAGATGCGCTTTCAAGCCATAGAGACGCGAACCACGCACGCCTGCGCGGCGCTCTTCGCGGTTGACCATCAAACGCGAAGAGCGCCCCGATGCGTCAACGATCAGCGGCGCGGAATAGCGCACCATCTTGCCGTCGGCAAGCGACAACGCTTCAACGCCGCGAGCGCGGCCATCTACAATGAGGCACTGCTTGACCGCCATGCCCTCGCGGCAATCAGCGCCAACGGCGCGCGCCTGGTTGAAGAGGATTTGATCGAAGCGCGCGCGGCTCAGGCTCATCGCCCATTCGGCGACATCCGACATCGCCGCCATAGGCGTTTGCACACGCTTGCCCGAGGCGACGACCAGAGACAATTGCGTCAGCCGCTGTGCGCCGGCGGCGAGCATAGCCGACATGACGCCAAGCCGTTCGAGCGTCGGGAACGATTCGGGCGTAATGAATTCGCCGCACAGCTTGGCGCGCGGCATGCGTTTCTCTTCAAGCAAGAGAACGCCAAGCCCGCGACCTGCGAGCGTGATGGCGGCGCTGGTTCCGGCTGGCCCGCCGCCGATAATGATGGCATCGTATTCGGTCATAAGCGAATATGATCAATCTTGCATTTGCGCGACCAGGGCGAGGCGATAAGGCAAGCGGCGGCGCACGCGCACATGCCGCAAGCCTGCGCGCTCGGCGTGCCTGGCCATCTCGCGTGCGGTGAAGCCGCGCAGCACAGACGCCGGCCCGTCGTAGCGCGTCAGATAGCTAGTCGCCAGCAGCGGCC
>JBBWZK010000398.1:0-10553 GCA_039648975.1 Blastocatellia bacterium | reverse complement strand
TCCGCGTCTTGCACGAGCAGGCCGCTGTCGATCAAGCGCAGGTCGAGAGGTTTGTGATATTCCCCACTTTCACCCATGCGCAGGACGCGCAGGTTCTTCTTCGCGGCCAGGACTTCAAGCGCGCCGTCTTCATAATCCGGCGCGACGATCACTTCAAAGAACGTCTCGGCCATCACGCGCGCCGCGTCTTCGGTCAACGCTCGATTGAACGCGACGATGCCGCCGAAAGCCGACACAGGGTCGGTGGCTTTGGCGCGCTCGAAGGCTTCGCGGACGCTTTCAGCCGTCGCCGCGCCGCACGGGTTGGTGTGCTTGATGATGACGCAGGCGGTCGATTCAAACTCACGAACCAGCGACCACGCGGCGTCCATATCAATCAGGTTATTGAACGATAGTTCCTTGCCTTGCAATTGCTCAGGCGGTGCGCCTGCGTCAACGTTCTTCAGCGAATAGAGCGCCGCGCGCTGGTGCGGATTTTCGCCATAGCGCAAATCCATCTCTTTCTTGGCAAACAGCGTCATTCGCGCCGGCAAGCTCTTCGGCCTTTCGACATGCAACCGTTCATTCGAGGCATCGAGCACCACCGCGCCAATGAGAAATTCGGCGATGGCGGCGTCGTACTGCGCCGTCGTCTCGAACGCCTGCCGCGCCAGGCGCAGCCGCGTCAAACGCGATACCTGTCCATCGCCAGCGTCCAGCTCATCGGCGATGATCGGGTAATCCGCCGGGTCGACGACGACGACGACATCTTCAAAATTCTTCGCCGCCGAGCGAATCATCGAAGGCCCGCCGATATCTATGTTCTCGATGGCTTCGGCAACCGTCACCTCGTCGCGCGCGACGGTCTGGCGGAAGGGATAGAGATTGACCACCACCATATCGATATATTCAATCGCATTGTCGGCGACCTGGCGTTGATGCTCGGCGTTATCGCGGATGGCGAGCAAGCCGCCATGAACTTTCGGATGCAGCGTCTTGACGCGACCGCCGAGAATTTCGGGAAAGCCCGTCAGGTCGCTCACGTCGCGGACATCGAGCCCGGCGTCGCGTAGCAGTTGCGCCGTGCCGCCCGTAGACAGCAACTCGATCTGATGGCGCGCGAGCCGCTGCGCGAAGTCAACCAACCCCGTCTTGTCTGACACACTGATGAGTGCGCGTTTGATTTTGATCAATGCCATAGCCTTTCGGAAGTAAAAAGTAAAAACTAAAAAGGCAAAAGTTCAGGAAGCCCATCACTCGCTTCGCCTTTTTTTACTTTTGCCTTTTTAGTTTTTACTTCGTGCGTAGCACATTGCCTACAATATCACATAGGATTCAACCGTCACAACGATGCGACAAAGCGGCTGCCGCTGCATTATTGCGGCGAATGATCTGGCTTTGTCGGGGACTCGCTTTCCGCCAGCCATTCGCGCGTCAGTTGGCGTTTGTAATCAAAGCCACTGCGCCGGCCCTCCCATCGGGCAATCAGATAAAGCGCCGTGCCGACCGCGCTCCACAATAGAAGCAATTGCCAGATGGCCAGCCCGCCCGTCTGTTGGCGCTCGCTGATGTCGCGGGCAATCGTCACAAAAGCGAGATAGCTCATCGACAGCAGCGAGACGATGCCGAGGCCGACCAGCAGCGCGGGCCGCAACCTGACCTCTGCCGTGTCATAGAGTCTGGGCCGTATGAATGGCAGCGCAATCAATGAGGCGCTATGCAGGGCATACAACAGGAACATCGCCACCAGCGAAATATTCAGCACGTAGCCAAACTGCTTCGTCCACAGCAAGGCAAGCGCAATGGTCGTATTGATGACGAGGCTCACCCACGGCGTGTGAAAGCGGTCGCCGACGCGCGCGAACCACTGCGGTGCCATGCGGTCTTCGCCGAAGACGTAGAGAATCCGTGCAGGCACGTAGAGCGACGCATTGATTGAAGTCGTAAACGCCATGACCGCGCCGAGCGCGACGACCGCGCCACCCCAGGCCGGCAAAAAGCGATGCGCGGCGTCGGCTATTGCATAATTCGATTGCGCTAGCTCCTGGTAAGGCACGACGCCGAAGGCGACCAGCGACATAAGAAAAAAGATCACCATCGAGATCAAGATACCGTTGATGAAGATGGCCGGCAGCGAGCGCCGCGCTTCTTTGGTTTCGCCTGCGGTCTGCGCCAGACTTTCAAATCCTGCGTAAGAGAAAAACAGCGGCGGCAGCGCGGCTAAGAATCCGCGTTCACCTCCCGTGGTCGTCGGCCAGAAGCCATAAGGAAACAACGGCGAGAAATTCTTCCATTGAATCGCAAACAGTCCGGGCACCACGAGGATGACAATGGCGATGCACAACAAGATGAACATCACCGTCTGCAACCAGCCATAGAACTTTACGCCCATCAGGTTGAAGGCGAAAAAAAACAGCAGCGTCGCCGTGGCAATCACCGCTTCGCCGAGACTCGGCCCGCTCGCATAAGCGGCTTTGAGTTGCTGTCCAAACGGCAGCCACGCGGCAAACCAGTCATCCATGTTCGGATAGAAGAACTTCAGATACTGGCCGAGCGAAGTCGAAAGAATGACCAGCGCGCCGATGTAGGCCAGCCACTTCAGCCAGAGCGCGAGAAAGCCGACGTAGTAATGTTGCAGTGTACGCGAGATGTGTATGTAAGCGCCGCCGGGCCGCATGCCGAGCGGCGTCGACAGGTAAACCGAATAAGCCACGGCGGTGGATAAGATGACCGGCGCAAGCACCAGGTAAGCCAAAGGCACGGACGGCCCGGTCACCGCGCCGAGGCGGCCCGTGACGACGAAGATGCCAGAGCCGACGAGCATGCCGATGATCGTCGCGTAACTTTCGAGCTTCGTCAGATCGCGTTTGAGTCCGGCCTTGTGCGGCTGCTGGTCTTCGTCTGCGCTGGTCAATGATTGATCTCCGGTCGCCTGAAGGATGACGGGCGCGACCCGCCGCGCCCGTCAAGCATACTAAACCATCGCTGCCTTTTCCACGATCTTCTTGAGTTGCCCGGTTGAGCGCTCTGCTGCAAAGCAGGCTCACCGACATCGCACGGTGGCTCTGGTATTCCAGTTGCACAAAACAATATGGCCGCGCCGTTATGCACGGTTGCCGGTCATGAAAAAATCGTATGTCAATACAACGGAGGAAAAAATGAACACATTTGAATTGCTCAAAGAAGACCACGCCAGGGTCGCCGCCATTTTCGAGAAGCTTGAACCGACGACAGAACGCGCCCTCAAAACTCGCGAGGAACTGTTCACGAAATTGAAGAATGAACTGGAGGTTCACACGCAGATCGAGGAGCAAATTTTTTACCCCGCGCTCAAGGAGGAAGAGGAAACGCGCGACATTACCCTTGAAGGGATCGAGGAGCATCACGTCGTCAAAACGCTCCTGCAAGAGATGGAGGCGATGCCCGTAGACAGCGAGCAATGGACAGCCAAACTCGCTGTGTTGAAGGAGAACGTCGAGCATCACGTCGAAGAAGAAGAAGGCGAAATGTTCCCGAAAGCGCGCCAAGTTTTAGCCAAAGAAAAGATCGAGGAACTGGGCGCGCGCATCGAAGCGGCCAAGAAGAAACTCTCGGCAACCACGAAAGGTTGAGCGCACAACGACGCCGGGCAGCGCACAATTCGCTGCCCGCGCTTTTCTTGCTAGCGTGAAGGTGTATCTCTGCCGCGCCGGTAGGATCAGGCGGGCTCGTTCAACCGCTCCCACTTCGCTTTCAGATCATTGAGGATGCGGCGATAGCGTAAATCATCGCGCAAAGCTTCCCAGTTCGGATTGTTCGCCATCCACGGGTAGTTTTCATTACCCATGCCAATGGAGCGCTCCAACCAGTCAATCGCCTTGTCGTTCTGCCGGTCGAGCGCATACACGGTCGCCAGTTGATAAGCGATGTCCTGATCGGCGCGCGCCGTCTCGACCACCTGATCGTCAATCAAACCCAGCGCCCGGTCGCGTTCGCCCTGCGCCAGACCGCAAAAGGCGAGAAAGATTTTCCGCGCATGCAGTTCAGGATGCTCGGCGAGAATCGCTTGAATCGTCTGCGTTGCTTTGTCTATGTCGCGCCGGTAGTAATCGATCACCGCGCTGTAAAAGCGCAACATCGGATGGTGCGGCTCGAAGGCCAGACCTTTGGCAATCTCGGCGGCGGCCCTCGCGTAGTCTTTCTGATAAATGTAAATCCGCGCCCGGTTATAGCTCGCAAAGACCACATCGGTCGGGCTAATCTTCAGTAATCTATCCCACGCTTCGAGCGTCTTGTCATACTGGCCGCTCAGGCGATAAACATACGCGGCAGTCGAATGCACGGAGGGTTCGTTCGGCGCCTGGCGCTGCAAACGGCGAATCTCCTGCCGCGCCACGTCCGAGCGGCCTTCGATCAAATCGATGTAGACCAGGCGCACGCGCGGCTCGACGAGTTTCGGATTGATCTCCAGCGCGCGCTCGAACGCGGCTTTTGCCTGTGCGTAGTAATCCAGGCCGCCCATGCCTTTCAAAACGTAATTCAACTCGCAGACGCCCAGGCCGCTATAGGCGAGCGCGAAATTCGCGTCAAGCGCGACGGCTTTGGCAAACAATTCGACCGAGTTGTCGAGGTCGTGTATGTCGAGGGTCTGCGTGATGAACTTGTAGAGCAGCGTGCGGCCTTTCAAATAATTCTCGTAGGCCTCGGCGTTTTCCGTCGGCGTTTTCACCAGCCGTTCCTGCTCTTTCGTGCTCGTCTTGACGCGCAAGCCGTCGACGATCTGCCGCGAGATGGTGTCCTGTATGGTGATGATGTCTTTCGATTCGACGTCGATCTTTTCGCTCCAGACGATCTCGCCGGTCATCGTGTCGACGAGTTGTGGCGTCAGCCGGAAGCGGTCGCCCGATTTGATGTAGCCGCCGATCAATACATGGTCAACGGCCAATTGTGCGCCGACGGCGCGCGGGTCAACGTCGCGATTCTGATAGGCCGCGATGTAGGACGACGGGCGGACGATCAAATCATGAAGCTGCGCCAGTTCGGTGATGACGCTGTCGGCGAGGCTGAAGCCATAGAAGTCATTTTCCGGGCTGCCCGACATATTCTTGAACGGCAGGATGGCGACGGCTTTCTTGTCGCGCGATTGCCACATCGATGGCGACGGGTCGGGCGTCGGCGAACTGGTGCCGGCGCTCGATTCCTCTTTCGCTTGCGGCGCGGGCGCGTTGTTAAAGGTGCGCTGCATCCACGACGCCATGCGGTTGAAGAGGCCGCCCTGTACGGGCAGCTTGGCGGCCTGGCGCAGAGCCGCTTTATCGCGCGGCACGCCTTGATCGGCATAGAAGCTGCGCACCAGGGCGCGCAAATCTTCGAGCAGGCGCTCGGCGGATTGATAGCGCGCGTTCGGGTCTTTGGCCAGCGTTTTTGAGACGATTTGCTGCAACTGTGGCGGCACGCCTTCGACCGGCGACGGCACGTCGTACATGACCGAATGCATCACGTCGATGGAGTTCTTGCCTTTGAACGGCAGGCGACCCGCGAGCATTTCGTAAAAGACGACGCCGAGCGAGAAGATGTCCGAGCGCATGTCTGCGCGCTCGCCCCTGGCCTGTTCAGGCGACATATAACTCGCCGTGCCGAAGGGCGAGCCGAGTTGTGTGAGTTCAACCGAGACGTGCGAATCGCTGCTGCCATAAGGCGAGGACGGCTTGAGCACTTTGGCCAGCCCGAAATCGAGGACTTTGATCTGGCCGCGCTCGTTCAACATGATGTTCGACGATTTAATGTCGCGATGAATGATGTTGCGGCGATGCGCGTCGGCCAGCGCGTCGGTAATTTCAAGCATGTACTCAAGCGCCTGATCGATGGTCAGCGGTCGCCCGCTGATGGCCTTCTTGAGCGTGCGCCCTTCGACGTACTGCATCACGAAGAAGAGCGAGCCTTCGGCTTCGTTGACTTCGTAAACCGTGCAGATGTTCGGATGATCAATGGCCGAAGCGGCGCGGGCTTCGCGCATGAAGCGCGCGCGCGCCTTTTCGTCACCGATGAGATCGGCAGACAGCGCTTTGATGGCGACGATGCGGTGGAGCTTGGTGTCTTCAGCCTTGTAGACGACACCCATGCCGCCTTTGCCGATCTCTTTGAGAACGCGATAGTGGAGTATGGTTTTTCCAACCATTGATTTGAACCTGACGATTGACGCCTGAATTGATTATACACGCGCGAGGATGCGCCGCAAAAGCTTTGAGTCATCTGTCACCGCACGAACCGTTATATTGAAATCAGTGATAGCCACAGAGCACCAGTCCTGTAGGGACGAAATGTTTATAGAACCAGGTAGCACATAAGGACAAAGCTCGGTCAGGAGCGCAATGTTGACATTGCGCCCCTACGGGGCTTGTGTTCTCTTCTACGCCTGAGACTATAAACATTTCGTTCCTACGGGACTGGCCTGCGAAGGGATTTGTTCGATTAGAGCATCCTCCCTTCTTGCCGCCGCCGTTTCGCATCCGGTAAAATTATACGTTTACATTCAGCACAAGTTTTTCATCTATCTGGATTGAAGTTTTAATGGAAATAAATCGCATTACAATTCGTGGCGCGCGACAGCACAATCTGAAAAACGTCAGCCTGGAGATTCCCCGCAACCGGCTGACGGTCATCACAGGACTTTCCGGCTCCGGCAAATCGAGCCTGGCCTTCGACACCATCTATGCCGAAGGCCAGCGGCGTTACGTCGAATCGCTATCGGCTTATGCGCGGCAGTTTCTCGATCAACTGGAGAAGCCCGACGTCGATGCGATTGACGGCTTGTCGCCGGCGATTTCCATCGAGCAGAAGACGACGACGCGCAGCCCGCGCTCGACCGTCGGCACGGTGACGGAGGTTTATGATTACCTGCGCCTGCTCTTTTCCAGCATAGGCCTGCCGCATTGCCCGCAGTGCGGGCGGCAGATTTCGCGCCAGTCCGCCGATCAGATCGTCCAGCAGATGGCGCATCTGCCCGAAGGCGAGCGCGTGATGATTCTTGCGCCCATCGTGCGTGGGCGCAAAGGCGAATTCAAAAAGGAACTCGAAAAGCTCCAGCGCTCAGGCTTCAACCGCGCACGCATAGACGGCGAGATTCGCCTGCTTGACGAAGAGATCAAGCTCGACAAGCGGCGCAATCATACGATTGAAGTCGTCGTCGACCGCTTGCTGATCAAGCCCGGCGTGCAGAAGCGCCTGGAAGACAGTGTGCAGCTTGCCGCCAAGCTCACGGATGGGCTGGTGCTGGTGTCGATCATCGATGGCGAAGAACGGCTCTTCAGCGAGAAGATGGCTTGCCCGGAATGTGGCATCTCGATTCCGACGATTGAGCCGCGCTCGTTCTCTTTTAACAGCCTCTACGGCGCGTGCGCGGCGTGTCACGGCCTGGGCACGCGTGCAGAGATTGATCCGGGCAAGATCGTTCCCGACCCGTCGCTGCCGATCAATGATCAAAATCCCTTCCCTGCCGAAGCCGCCATCAACAATTATCTGCGCGACGTGATGAAAGCGTTGGCGCGGCAATCGGGGCTATCCGCCGATCAGCCGTTCGCCGAGTTGCCGCCGAAAGCGCAGGAAGCGTTTTTCTCCGGCTCAAAGGAACGGCTGACGCTGCGTTATGGGAATTACGAATATAAAGCCGAATGGAAAGGCGCAATCGCTTATCTCGCCAGCCGTGAAAGCGAATTCAAAACCGAAGCGACCCTGAACGCTTATGAATCGCTGATCTCGCAGGTCGTCTGTCCCGAATGCGAGGGCAAGCGATTGCAGCCGGCGAGCCTGGCGGTGCGCGTCGCCGGGCGCACGATTGCCGATTACACGGCATTGCCAATTTTGCAGGCGGTCAAAGTCTTCAACGCCATCAAGCTCAACGACCGCGACGAGAAGATCGCCGGCTTGATCCTGCGCGAGATTCGCGCCCGCATGAGTTTTCTCGATACCGTGGGGCTTGGCTACCTGACGCTGGATCGCCCGTCAGCGACGCTATCGGGCGGCGAAGGCCAGCGCATACGCCTGGCGACGCAGATCGGCTCGCAACTGCGCGGCGTGCTCTATGTGCTGGATGAGCCGTCAATCGGCCTGCATCCGCGTGACAACTTGAAACTGCTCGACACGCTCGAACACCTGCGCGATCTCGGCAACACTGTGCTGGTGGTCGAGCACGATGAAGAGACGATACGCCGCGCCGATCACGTCGTCGATCTGGGGCCGGGCGCAGGCGCGCACGGCGGCGAGATCGTCGCCGAAGGCACGCCTGCAGATGTCGCGGCGAATCCGCGCTCGCTGACGGGCCGCTATATGTCAGGCGAGACGCGCATCCCTGTGCCGTCCGCGCGTCGCTCGCCGAACCATAAAGCCATCAAGGTCATCGGCGCGCGTGCCAACAACCTGAAGAACATCGACGTGACCTTCCCGCTCGGCCTGTTCATCGTCGTCACAGGTGTATCAGGTTCCGGCAAATCGACACTGGTTGACGACATTCTTTATCGCAGCCTGGCGCGCAAGCTTTATCGCAGTCTGCTTGAACCGGGCGCGCACCGCGCCGTGATGGGGCTTGAACACATAGACAAGATCATCGAGATCGATCAATCGCCCATCGGTCGCACGCCACGCTCGAATCCGGCGACCTATACGGGCGTCTTCCCGCCGATTCGCGAATTGTATGCAATGTTACCTGAATCGCGCGAGCGCGGTTATAAGCCGGGGCGCTTCTCGTTCAACGTCAAGGGCGGGCGTTGCGAAGCTTGCCAGGGCGATGGCTTGAAGTGCATCGAGATGAACTTTCTGCCCGACGTTTATGTCCTGTGCGACGTTTGTCGCGGGGCGCGTTACAACCGCGAAACGCTGTCCGTGCGCTACAAGGGGCATTCGATTGCCGACCTGCTCGACATGACGATTGAAGAAGCGTTGCCGCTGCTTGAAAACATTCCGCAGATCAAGATCAAGCTGCAAACCTTGATTGACGTGGGCCTGAGTTACATCAAGCTGGGCCAGTCGGCGACGACGCTATCGGGCGGCGAAGCGCAGCGCATCAAGCTGGCGAAAGAATTATCGAAGCGCGCCACGGGCCGCACACTTTATATCCTGGATGAGCCGACGACCGGGCTGCACTTTGAAGACGTGCGCAAGCTCTTGGACGTGCTGCATCAGCTTGTGTCGCTCGGCAACACGGTGCTGGTGGTCGAGCATAATCTGGATGTGATCAAGAGCGCCTACTGGATTGTTGACCTCGGCCCGGAAGGCGGTGAAGAGGGCGGTCGGATTGTCGCCGAAGGCACGCCCGAAGATGTCGTGCGGATCAAGAAGTCATACACAGGGCAAGCCTTGCGCGCCGCGCTCAACGGCCATCGCGAGCGCAAGCCGGCATAGTTTGAAATATCATCTGTGGCTTGCACATTTTGCCTTGCCGTATAATCATCGAGTCGGTAGAGGCAATGGAGCGAACATGAAGCCTTTCGACAGAATCACAATTGACCCGGCGCGGCTCAGTGGCCAACCCTGCATCCGCGACCTGCGCATCACAGTCAAGCGGGTGCTCGAAGCGCTCGCCACTTATCCTGACCGTGCCGAACTCAAACGCGAATACCCTGAGCTTGAAGACGAAGACATCAAGCAGGCGTTAGCATATGCAGCGGCGAGCTTGGAAGATCGTGTATTAGAGTTACCTACTGCCGTATGAAGTTGTTGCTCGATCAAGGTCTGCCGCGTTCAGCCTCTGAGATTTTATGCAGCGCAGGCTTCGATACGGTACACACCGCCGAGATTGGCCTTGCCAAAGCCAAAGACCCTGCAATTATCGAATACGCACACGCCGACGGTCGTCTTATCGTTACTCTCGACGCAGATTTTCATGCATTAATTGCGTTGTCCGGCGCGACTTTTCCATCCGTCATCCGCATCCGCATTGAACGGTTGCGGGGCGAAGCAGCAGCGCAGTTGTTGCAGATCATCCTCGATCAATGCCAAGAAGATTTAGAAGCAGGTGCTTTTGTAACCGTGTACGAACATCAAATCAAAGTCAGGCGACTTCCCATCACCCGCTAAAGCATATGGTCGCCGAAGGCACGCCCGAAAAAGTCGTGCGGATCAAGAAGTCATACACCGGCCAAGCCCTGCGCGCCGCGCTCAACGGCCATCGCGAGCGCAAGCCGGCTTGAGCGATTGATTCAGTTTCACGCCGCCACGCAACACATTCAACCTTTCTCTTTCACGGTGAGTTGAAACACATCGATGAGTCGCATTTTCAGATCGGCCCCCCGGGTCAGCGGTTGATCGACGCCGATCACGTAGCCGGTCAGCGTGTCGTGCGTTAGCCGGAAGCGAATGAATTCTTTGAACTCTTCAATGCGCGCCGCGCCGCCGGCTTCGCTCGTGTGGCCGTGGAACTCAAGCGCGACCGCCATGTACCAGCCCAGCCAGACGCAACTCATCAAGCCGCCAAGCGCGATGACTACGATGAACCGCAAGGCCAGCCTCCATACATCCAGCGATGCTTCGGGCGAAGCGCGCAACGCAAACGGCAGGTAGAGCAACACGCCGCCGCACACCAGCCACGCGACGACCAGCGC
>JBBWZK010000392.1:0-6662 GCA_039648975.1 Blastocatellia bacterium | reverse complement strand
TGGTGATGCAGGATGGACGGCTGGCGGTGTTTGACTTCGGCATGGTCGGGCGCATCTCGGACGAGTTGCAGCGGCAGATGATTAATACGTTTTTTCACCTCTACAATCGCGACGTGAAGGCGATTGTGAGTGATCTGGTCGGGCTCGGATTTCTCGCGCCCGCCGCCGATGTCAAGGCGATTGGGGCGATTGTTGCGGACGTCTTCGAGCGCAAGTTGAATTTGAAACTCGGCGAAGTGCGCTTCAAAGATTTGACCTATGATCTGGCGCCGATTGTCTATGAACATCCGATTACGACGCCAGCGCGGTTCACTTATTTGATTCGCGCCATCATGACGCTGGAAGGAATCAGCATCGTGATGAACCCGGAGTTCAATTTCTTCGACGTGGCGCGACCCTATGTGAAAGAGTTTTTGTTCCGTCGCGAATCGACGCATCTGCGACAGATGGCCTTGCAATCCTTGCGCGACGCTCGCACGGGCCGTTTCAGTTGGGATCGCCTGTGGTCGATGGCGAAGATGGCCTATTCGCTCTACATCGGCGATTAAAGTAGCCCGCTCACTTCATCCAGCGGCTCACGGCCAGGCCGTCGCGGATGATCGTCTCGCTGCGCTCCGGCCCGGTCGAGATCATCGCCATCGGCGCGCCGACCAGTTCTTCTAAACGCCGCACATATGCTTTCGCTTTTTCGGGCAAGTTGTCGTAGTCGGTGATGCTGCTGGTGTCGGTCTTCCAGCCGGGCAGGCTTTCGTAAATCGGCTCACATTCGGCAAGGGCGCTGCCGCCGTAGGGGATGTCTTCGATCACCTCGCCGCCATAGCGATACGCGGTGCAGACCTGGATCTCATCAAGTTCATCAAGCACGTCGAGCTTGGTCAGCGCAATCGCATCGAGACCATTGAGCATCACGGCATAACGCACGACCACGGCGTCAAACCAGCCCGTTCGACGCGGGCGGCCCGTGACCGCGCCGTATTCGTTGCCGCGCTTTTGCAGGTAAGCGCCGGTCTCGTCGAGCAACTCGGTTGGAAAAGGCCCGCCGCCCACTCTCGTCGTATACGCCTTGGCGATGCCGAGCGCGCCGGTGATGGATCGAGGCGGCAAGCCCAGTCCCGTCGCTGCGCCGCCCGCCGTCGCGCTCGAAGAGGTCACGAACGGATAGGTGCCGTGATCGAGGTCGAGCATCGTCCCCTGCGCCCCTTCAAGCAGCACAGCGCGGCCTTCGCGCACGCTGCGGTTGACGAAGACTGCCGTGTCGCGCACGAACGGTTGCAGCTTCGCCGCTTCGCTCAGAAACGTATCGAGCATCGCTTCGACGTCGAGCGCTCGCTCGCCAAGCGCGACCAATTCGCGATTCGCTTCTTCGACGTTGGTTTTAACTTTCTCGCGCAAGAGGTCGAGGTGAAACAGATCGCCGGCGCGTATGCCTGTGCGCGCCGCTTTGCTTTCATAAGCCGGGCCGATGCCGCGCATGGTGGTGCCGACGCCCTGCGCGCCGAGACGGGCTTCGCGGGCGCGGTCAAGCGCATTGTGGTAAGGCAGAATCAGATGGGCGCGCGTCGAGATAAACAAGCGGCCTGCGCATTCAATACCCATCTCGCGCAACTCCTGGGCTTCGGCGTTGAAGGCTTCGGGACTGACGACGACGCCATTGCCGATGACGCAGATGCAGTCGTCGTGCAGTATGCCCGCTGGGATGAGCCGCAGGATGAATTTGCGCTCGCCGATGCGTCCCGTGTGGCCGGCGTTATGGCCGCCCTGATAGCGCGCGACGATTTGAAAATGCGGCGCGAGAATGTCGACGACTTTGCCTTTGCCTTCGTCGCCCCACTGAGCGCCGACCACCACGATATTCTTCATAAGCCAAGCTCTCTATCGTCCGCTTTTCTGGCGCTTTTCAGGCCAACCCCGAAACAGGCCGCAGGAGCCGGTTTCGCGTTTTGTGCCGCGCCGGATTGTTTGAGCGGACAGAATTACAGGCGCACGGTTTCAAGTGACCGCCGTGCGCCTGTGGTTGGGTGTGATTGAGCGGTTGAGATTGCTTCTCGCCGCGCTGCTTCAGGCGAGGACGCGATCAATCATTCTCGAAATATTGTCTTTCGTCGTCAGACCGACGGTGCGGTCAGCCTCCGAGCCGTCCTTGAAGAGAATCAGCGTCGGGATGCCTTTGATGCCGAAACGCTGCGCGACCTGATTGTTGTCGTCAATGTTCAGCTTCACGAAATTGGCTTTGCCTTCGTATTCGTTGGCGACTTTTTCAACCGTCGGCGCGAGCATCTTGCACGGGCCGCACCATTCGGCCCAGAAATCCACCAGTACCGGCACTTCAGATTTCAAAACATCTTGTTCAAAACTTTGATCGGTCACTTCTTGCATTTGCTTTCCTCCAAATTATTGGGTGTCGGGTATTGGAGATCAGGTGCTGGTTTTGACCCGACACCTGACACCCGACACCCGGCCCCTATCAATTATACTGTAACCGGCGCGCGGCGTTGCGCCAGCCATTCATAAACCTGCATGTATTGCTCCGCCGCTCGCTGCCACGAATGGTCGGCGCTCATGCCGTTGCGCATCAACGTCTGCCAGAGGTCGCGGTCGGTATAGACCAGCAGCGCTTCGTAAACCTTTTCGAGCAGCCGCGCCGATTGATAATCATAAAACTTGAAGCCGTTGCCGCGCTGCGAGCCGCGATCAAAGTTTTCAATCGTGTCGTCCAGCCCGCCGACGGCGCGGACGACGGGCGGCGTGCCGTAGCGCAGCGAATACATCTGATTCAGGCCGCAGGGCTCGAACTTCGACGGCATCAGAAACATATCCGCGCCGGCTTCGATCTTGTGCGCCATCTCGTTGGAATAGCCGAGATAGACGCCGACCTGCTGCGGGCGCGCATCGCGCAAGGCTTGAAAGCGGCGCTCGTAAAATTCCGCGCCCGATCCCAGCAGAACGAAGAAGACGCCGCGCTCCAGCATCTGCCATGCAATATCGATGATCAGGTCGAAGCCCTTTTGATCCGACAGCCGCGAGATGCAACCGATCATTGGACGGTCTAAATCTTCGGGCAGCCCGAACGATTTCAGCAAGTCGCGTTTGCATTCGCGCTTGCCGCTCGTGTCGTCAATCGAATAGCGCGCCGCAAGGTAGTGGTCGCGTTCAGGACTCCACTCGTCGTAATCGATGCCGTTGAGAATGCCGAAGAGATCGTTGCGGCGGGCGCGCAACAAGCCGTCGAATTGATAGCCAAAGTCCGGCGTTTGAATCTCCTGCGCATAGCGCGGGCTGACCGTTGAAATGGCATCCGAAAAGATCAGACCGCCTTTCAAAGCGCTGCCCATGCCGTGGAACTCAAGGCCGCCATCCGTGCGATTCAGCCAGTCGGGCAGGCCGAACTTACCGAGATCGTAAGTGTCGAAGTAGCCATGAAAGGCGAGATTGTGAATCGTGAAGAGCGTCCGCGTACCGGCAAACGCCGGGTCGCCGGCGTAAACCGTTTTCAGATACACCGGCACAAGGCCGGTCATCCAATCGTTCAGATGGATGATGTCGAGAGGCTCATTAAGCACTCTCGCAAATTCGACGACGGCGCGACTGAAGAAGGCAAAACGCTCGGCATCGTCAGGCTCGCCGTAGAGCTTGCCGCGTGAAAAGTATTCGGGAGCGTCGATGAAATAGACTGGCGCTGCGCCGCTGCGGTCAACATAAACTGCGGTCTGGCGAGTGGTGAAATTAAACGGAACCGCGAGCGCGACGGGTAATAATTCGGCGTTGCCGGTGATCTTATCGATGTTATAGCGCGGCATCACGACGCGAACCCGGTGGCCGCGCCGCGCGAGCGCTTTGGGAAGCGCGCCCGCCACGTCTGCCAGCCCGCCGGTCTTCGCGTACGGCACGACTTCCGATGCCGCCAGTAGGATGTTCAAAACCGCACTCCCATGTCAGAAATCCGCACTCGGTCAGAATGAAAGATAGTAGGGGAGCGCCATGGGCATTGTCAAGAAAGCGACCTGCGGCGGAAGAGAGACGCGGAGACACGGAGACGCGGAGACGCGGCGAGGGAGAAACACGAAGCTGCGGAGAAGCTAGGACGCCGTGATCGGCATTCTGTTTGATTCAATCCCTTATATCCGGTCGCCGCGTCGCCGCGTCGCCGTGTCTCCGCGTCGAAGAAGTGACGCAGTCACTTCTTCTTTGCCGCAAGCTGGCGATTCTGTTTAATGTGTTGCTCGACGGCGGCGCGGTTCGCGTCGTTGGGCTGTAGCCGTAAATAATTTTCAAACGCTGCGGCGGCTTTGTCGTAAGTGCGGGTCGCTTCGTAAATCAAACCTAGCTCGACGTAGCACGGCGCATAGCTGGCGTTGGTTAGCAGCAACTCTTGCGCTTCACGTTCAGCCTGCGGATAATCGCCGCGCTCGCGGTAAGCGCGCACCAACATCAAGCGGCTAATCCCATCTTTCGGCGCAAGCCCGACAGCCACTTTGAACTCAACGGCGGCGCGCTCCAACTCTTTTTGATTGTAATACTGCGCCCCAAGTTGAAAGCGCGGCAGCGCCCAGTTCGGCGCAAGCTGCGCCGCTTTCAGAAAGGCTTCCGTCGCTTTCGCATTGTTTTTCTCCTGGCGATAAGCGACGCCGAGGGCGTTGAAGGCATAAGCCGACTTCGGGTCTAAGGTGACGGCGCGCTGCAATATCGGGATCGCTTCTTTCGTCTTGCTGTCGTCAATCAACACGCGCCCGTCGCAAAACAGCTTCTTCGATTCGACGATTTGATCCTGCGGACGCAGCTTGAGCAAACAGTTGAACGCCTTCGCGCCGCGCGGAAAAATGTTGCGGCGCAGGGTGCTGACTTCTTCAGGCGAGCGGACATATTCGTTGATAGCCTGCTGGCCGATCTCTTCAAGCACTGTGCTCAGAGCAATCTCGACGCTCTGACGCTGCGGCTCGGTCGGCGCGTCGGCGATCATGCGTTTGTAGATGTCCCACGCGCCGCCGTTTTCGAGCACGTTGGCGCGCGACAACTCCTGGCGGATTTGCGCGATAAGCGGCGAGCTTTGCTTGCCAGCGCTCGCCGGCAATGCCGCTTGCAGATCGAGCACCGTGCGCGCGCCGACAAGTGAAACGGTTTGCGCGAAGGTCTCTGCGCCCGGCGGGTCGAACGACAATTCCTGACGGCCTCCGGTCAAGCCTTCGATGACCAGCACGCCACTTGGACGAATCTTGCCTCGATAGGCGTTATTGCAATAGACTTCGGTGCCCGGCACGCCGCGCACTTCGAGCGCCGCCGGTTGGGATTCGATAGCGACATCCGCTGCCGTCCGCGTTTTTGTGGTCGAGATTACTGCAAGCGGCAAGCGCGTTTCGATGTTGCCCGCAGCGCGCGGGTGTTGCAGGGCTTTGGTCTCATTGGGAACGACTTCCGAGAGATAATCGAGCAGTTCGCCGGCGCGCACGACGCCGTCGCCGTCGCGGTCTGCGCGTCCGCGCAAGCCTTCGAGCAGGAAGTTGGTGAAGACGCCGTGCCCGCCGCCCCATCGCTTGTCTTCGTAACTCAACTCATCCGGGCGCGAGGCGAGCAGGCGAAAGACGCCCTGACCAGTCTTGCCGACTTCGTCGAGAAAGCGATTGACCAACACACGATCTTCGACGCCGCGTGCGGCAAAGCCGAGCCGCCCGGCGTGACAGGCATCTGTGAACAATACCACTAAACGAGTGTGCAGCCGCTCGCTGATGACTTTGTTCAGTTCGTCAACTGAGAGCGCCGTGGCGTAAAGATTCTGCGGATCGGAGTCGTAGGCCAGCAGGTAGCCGTCGCGGTCGCCTTCGACGACGCCGTGACCGGCGAAGAAGACGTAGACCGAATCTTCCGGCTCGGCTGAACGCGCCAGCCATGTGCCCAGCGCCGTGCGCACTGCGGCGAGCGTCGCGTCCTGGTTCAATAAGACTTTGATTTGCGAGGAAGGGAAGCCGCCGCCCTGCGGACTGCGCAGAAAAGCGGCGAACTCTTCAGCGTCGCGGTGCGGGAATTTTAGTTGCACATCCGCCGGCAGGTTTTTATAGCTCGACACGCCGATGACGACGGCCCAGAGCTTGCCGCGTCCGTCGAGCGATACGCCGCTGCGAATCTGTTGCACACTCAAGCCGCGCGCGTCTTGTGATAACGGGTTGGCGGTTTGCGGCGGATTGTTCTTGCGCGGCGTCTGGGTCGCGCGACTTTTGCGCCGCGTCTTTGATTGGGACTGAGGCAGCGCCAAGGCAAGCTGGCAAATCAGAAGCACAACGGCGAGAACAGCGACAGGCGAGCGGCGCGGCAAAACCATCTTCCCTCCTGCTCGAAATAGATTCAGCGGGCGCGCGACAACGAATGATGATGCGCGCCCGTTGCGTCTGTCAATACGATGGGCCGCCTGCCGCTGGATGCAAGAGGCTGTCGCTCAGCGATGGCTTTCGGCTGGCTAAATAAAACCGCATGAGAAAGGGAGGGCGGCAGCATTTGGAGTGCGGCGACTGGTCGCCGCTTTTACGCATCGCCAAGAGAAAGCGGTGACAAGTCACCGCACTCCATATAAGCGAGTCTGCCATTCCCTTGCCCTCTGATTTAGTTTGAATGGTGAATACATGTAGGGGCGACCCTCTGTGGTCGCCCCAGTGTACGCAAACGTAATCTGGGGC
>JBBWZK010000149.1:0-5147 GCA_039648975.1 Blastocatellia bacterium | reverse complement strand
CCAAAGAGAATCTCTGGCTGATGTTGTTCGAGCAGTTCCAGCACCCGAACGGCCAGATACCGGCTTACGAGTGGGAGTTTGCCGATTTGAATCCGCCGGTGCATGCGTGGGCCTGCTGGCGCGTCTATAACATGGATCGCATTCGCAGCGGTGTGGCCGACCGCGCCTGGCTCGAAAAATGTTTTCATAAGCTGCTCATCAACTTCGCGTGGTGGGTGAACAAAGTGGATAGTCAGGGAAATAACATTTTCGAGGGCGGCTTTCTCGGACTCGACAACATCACGGTGATCGACCGCAGCGAAAAGCTGCAAGACGGCGTCGTGCTGGAGCAGTCGGACGCGACCGGCTGGATGGGCATGTTCTGTTTGAACCTCATGCGCATGGCGATTGAATTAGCCGAAGACAATCCGGTGTACGAGGGTCTGGCGACGAAATTCTTCGAGCATTACGTCTATGTCGGCGCGGCAATGAAGCGGCGCGGCGGGCGCAATTACAGTTTGTGGGACGAGCGCGACCAATTCTTTTACGACGTGCTGCGCTTTCCGAACGGCGAGTTCCACAAGTTCCGCGTGCGCTCGCTGGTCGGCATCATTCCGCTGTATGCGGTCGAGCGATTGGAGATGGACTGGATCACGCCCTTCGAAGATTTCAAGGGCAACATCGAATGGTTCGTGCGCAACCGCCAGGACATCGTGCAGAACTGCGTTCATTCAATCGAGCACGATGGCATGCAAGTCTACGTGCTGGCGATTGTCGATGAAGACCAGATGGCGAGCATCCTGCGGCGCGTCTTTGACGCAGATGAGTTCCTGTCGGATTACGGCATTCGCAGCCTATCGAAGTATCACGAACAGCATCCCTATGTATTCGGCAATAGTGAAGTACGTTACGAACCGGCGGAGTCGGACAATAAGATCAAAGGCGGCAACTCGAACTGGCGCGGCCCGCTCTGGTTTCCGACATCCTTCTTGTTGATCGAGTCGATCAGGAAGCTGGGCAAGGCTTATGGGTCGAGCTTCAAGATACGGCTTTCGGGCGAAGACGACCGCGAACTGACGCTGTGGGAGATGGCCGAGACGGCAGCCAAACGCATGATCAAGATTTTCACGCGCGACGAAAACGGTCGCCGCCCGGTCTACGGCGGCTCGAAGAAATTTCAAGAAGACCCGCACTGGAAAGATTACCTGTTATTTTACGAATACTTTCACGGCGACAACGGCGCAGGCGTCGGCGCATCGCATCAGACCGGCTGGACGGCGCTGGTCGCGTCTTTGATTGATGAATGGCGGCACTGAAACCATCACGATTCATCAATAAGTTCCAAATTTTTCATGATAAAGTGTTGACTGGAGACAAAGGCGATGAGCGACGAAGAAATGCTTGGGCGAATCATCATCAACCCGAAAGTTATGGTTGGCAAACCGATCATTAAAGGCACTCGTCTGACCGTTGAATATATCCTCAATCTTCTTGCACACGGCGCAACTACAGAAGAGATTCTGGACGAATATGAGGGACTTACTCAGGAAGACATTCAAGCCTGTTTGCTCTTTGCGACGAAATCATTAGAAAACTTTGCATTCATGCCACTCGCAGCGGAGACTGCATAAGTGCGTTTTCTGGTGGACGAATGTACCGGCCAAAAAGTAGCCGACTGGCTGCAAGCAAATGGCCATGAGGTCTTCTCCGTTTATCAGCAAGCACGCGGAATAGATGATGACGGCATCATTCAGAAAGCATTCGACGAGAGTTGGATTCTGATTACGAATGACAAGGATTTTGGCGAAAAGGTTTATCGAGAGAAAAGACTACATCGAGGAGTCATATTCCTACGGCTCAAAGATGAACGGGCCGGCAATAAGATAGAGGTGCTTCGCCGGTTGATTGAAACTTACGCAGACCGATTGCCAGATAGCTTTGTAGTCGTTTCTGAAACACAAGTTCGCTTTGCAAGGTTATAGGAATTCTCCCCAAATCAATTATAGATGGAGCCTCGAAGAGTCTATGGAAAACCCTTCGGAGTTACTCCCGGAGTCGAACGCCAGAGATCGTCTCAATAACTGGATTGCCATTTCGGTCGCCCTGCTTGCGGCGTTTATGGCGATTACCAAAGTCAAGGATGACAATATCGTTCAGGCCATGTTGCAAGCCAAAACCGATGCCGTGGATACATGGTCGGAGTATCAGTCAAAACGCATCAAGCATCACATGCTGGAACTGGGACGAGATCAAACCGTCGCGCTGCGTGCGACCGCGCCACAGGCCGCCGCCACCTTAGACGAACAAGTGAAGCATTACGAATCGGAAATCGCCCGCTACCAGAATGAAGAAACCGAGTTGCAGGATAAGGCTCGCGGATTCGAGAAGCAGTATGATGCGCTGAACTTTCGCGACGACCAATTCGACCTGTCGGATGCTTTCCTGTCGGTGGCGCTCGCCATGTTAGCGGTGACCGCGCTGACCAGAAAGAGATGGCTGCTATGGACATCACTGGTATTCGGCGCTTTCGGTTTCATCATGGGACTGGCGGGATTGATCGGCTGGAAAATCCATCCCGACTGGCTTACCAAACTGCTGTCTTAGGTTGTCGCCGGGGCTGACCACAATATACTGAAAATCGTGCCTTCACCCGGCTTCTGAGCAAAGCCCTGTAATTTCAACGGCAAATTCGCCGGTTGTCATACGGCGGACGGCTCTTCTATAATGCGTGCGGCAGGCTCGACACTTCACAGTAAAAAATATGGACACATCATTCAGAGCGGCTCACGCAGAGAAGCAAGTCATGTCAAGACCAGCGCGCACGGCCTGGATTGCCGGCGCGCTGGCAGCGTTGCTCTTTGCGCTGTCTTTCGCCAGGACCAATGCGGGCATCAAGCCAACGCCGAACGAAGATGGCGCGCGCGTCCATCTGACGGGGCGGGGGCTGCCGCAGTACGATTGCGGCTTTGACGGGCGCGGCGCGGAAGAAGCTATCGCTCGCCACCGCCTGCACGCGCTGCGTTTGCCTGATCAACCGGCGGCTCGCAGCGCACAAGACATCCGCCCGCACAGCCTCGATCAAGACGACATCGCCATGATCGAAGACGACGGCTCGATCATCGTGCCGCCTGCCGGGTTCGACCTGACGAAGCGCGCCGTTCTGTTCACGCCCGAAGCCGGCGGCTATCGGCTGACACCGGCCAACGTGCGTTTCACCAGCGACTTCGGCACACAGGTGCGCAGCTTTTTCGCCTTTGATGGCCAGCTCGGCGTAGACAATAACGGCTACCGCGACGTGCCTCTCCTCGGCGCGCCGTTCACATTCTACGGCGTCACTTACGATACCATCTACATCGGCACGAGCGGCTATATCACCTTCGGTCGCGGCGACACCAGCGCCCGCCCGTCTGCCGCCACGCTCACCGCGAATGCGCCCCGCCTCGCGCCGCTCTGGGCCAACCTCGACATCAGCAACGGCGGCGGCGGCATTTACTACAATCGACTCGAAGGCCGTCACGTCATCACCTGGAGCGCCGTGCCGGAAGTGACCTATGGCGGCTTGAGCACGTTTCAAGCGGTGCTCTACGACGACGGGCGCGTTGCCTTCGTCTACCGCAAGGTGAAGGCGCGCACGTCACTCGTCGGCCTGTCGCCGGGCGACTCCGAACAGGATGCGCAGCCGGTGATCTTCTCCAGCCCGCCCGACGCGGTCATCAGCGCGCCGCTGTTTCAAGTCTTCTCCAAACAACGCCAACTCGATCTGCCGGCCTTGATGCGCGCCTTCTATCGCACGCACACGGACGAAGTAGACACCGCCTTCATCTGGGCAAATTTCGCTTATGATAATGGCCTGGGCGTCGCCCATTCGTTCAACGTGCGCAATGATATTCGAGGCATCGGCTTGAAAATTTTTGATCGCGGGGCGATCTATGGCAGCGACGCGCGGCTGGCGACGGTCATCACGATGGGCAACCAGAAAGATTGGCCGGTTGATCCACAAGCCAGCATGGCCGGGCTGAACTCCGCCATCAGTATTGTCTGCCATGAGCTCGGCCACCGCTGGCTGGCCTACGTCCGTTTTCCGGGCGATAACGAAAACCTGCTGCTCGGTCGTGACGACTCGCACTGGAGCTTCTTTCTCGACACGCGCACGAACGATGAAGGCAGTTTCTCGGCGCTGATGGAAGGCAACGCCTGGCGTGACGGCGGCGGCGGCATTTTCACGACGAGTGAAACGGCGGTCAACTATTTCTCGCGGCTCGAACAGTACCTGATGGGCCTGCGCCCGCCGGCAGAGGTTCCGCCCTTCACCTACCTTGAAACCGACGCGCAACTGCATGAACTGCTGCGCCAGAAGTCGCCGATATCCGGCTTTACGGTGAGCGCCATCAAACAAACGGGGCGCGTCGAGCAGATCATCGAGCGCGAAGGGCCGCGCCTGCCTGATGTAACGAATGCCCCAAAAGTTTTTCGCATTGCCTTCATCCTGCTGACCGACGCCGGCACGTCGGCAACGCCGGCAACGCTGCAAAAAATGGCCAAATACCGCGAGGCGCTGGCGCGCTATTTCTCGGTGGCCACGGATCGGCTCGCTTCGCTCGACAGCGCGCTCATACAAAAATAAAAGCGAAAGCCCGCAATCCGCGCCAGTCGCGATTGCGGGCTTTCGCTTTTATAACCTTCATCGCTCAAAGATGAGCGACCGGTTATTGGGTGTCGGCAAGCACGGCCTTGCGGCCTGCCGGACCGGCCTTGCGCCCCGTGTGGCTGATCACTTTGATCTTCACAGGACGACGGCCAAAGGCTTTCGCTTCTTTGTAGGACGGCACATAAACGTCAACGCGACGCCCCTTGATGCGGCCTCCGGTGTCCTTTACGGTGTACGTCCCCGTATATTTACCTGCGCGAATGTGAACCACCGTGCCAATCGGCAGCACACGCGGGTCAGCCGCGATCATTCCCTGTTGGACATGATCGCCCGAAGCCGTGCGCCCTTGCAGGCAATAAGCCGTCGCGTGGAAATCCTCGAAGTCCGTATCTGTAGCTTCAGCCACATCAGGATTGTCGCCCCTGATTGCAACTGGCGTGGCGCTCTTTGCCGACCGCCTTCCATCCGCTCTAAACGGCGGACGGGCGGTGACGCCTTTGCTTTCATCAATGGTGAGTTG
>JBBWZK010000312.1:0-3487 GCA_039648975.1 Blastocatellia bacterium | reverse complement strand
GACGGCATCGCTTATGTGCAGGCGGCGGTTGATGCGGGATTGAACGTCGATGATTTCGCGCCGCGCCTCGCCTTCTTTTTCAACTCGCACAATCAGTTTCTTGAAGAGGTCGCCAAGTTTCGCGCGGCGCGGCGCATGTGGGCGCGCATCATGCACGAACGCTTTGGCGCTAAGGACGAACGCTCGTTGATGCTGCGCTTTCACGCGCAGACCGCCGGTTCGTCGCTGACCGCGCAACAGCCCGAAGTCAACATCGCGCGCACGACGATTCAAGCGCTGGCGGCTGTGCTCGGCGGCGCGCAATCGCTGCACACCAATTCGATGGATGAAGCGTTAGGACTGCCGACCGAGCACGCCGCGCGCATCGCCCTGCGCACACAGCAGGTGATCGGCTATGAATCCGGCATTACCGACACGGCGGACGCCTTGGCCGGTTCGTATGCGATTGAACACCTGACGAATGAGATCGAACGGCTGGCGACCGATTATATTCGTAAGATTGATGACCTCGGCGGCCTGCTGACAGCGATAGAGACGGGCTTTGTGCAGCGCGAGATCGAGCGCGCGGCTTACGATTATCAGCGGGCGGTTGAAGCGGGCGAGCAGGTGGTCGTCGGCGTCAATCGCTTCACGACGGAAGAGAAGTCAGAGGTTCCTATCCTGCGTATCAATGAAGCGTTGGAGCGCGAGCAAGTCGAACGATTGCGAGCCGTGCGCGCCCGCCGCGATGAATCGGCAACGCGTGAAGCGCTTGATTTAATCGAGCAGGCGGCGCGCAGTGACGAGAACCTGATGCCGCACATCCTCCGCGCCGTCGAAGCTTATGCGACGCTCGGCGAAATCTCCGACCGCTTGCGCGTCGTCTTCGGCGAGTACAGCGGTGCAAACTATGAGTGATTGCGCTACGGAAAAACCGTCAAGGAGAAGTCACTATGGCGATCAGAAAATCACCTCTGCTTTACACCATTGAAGAGTATCTGGCGATTGAGCGCCAAACAGAGGAACGTTACGAGTATCTTGATGGCCAAATCTTTGCGATGTCGGGTGAAAGCGACGCTCATGGGGAAGTCTCTGCGAACCTGTCATTCATAATTGGTTCCCAGTTGCGAGGCACCCCTTGCCGTATGAGAATCAAAGACACGAAAGTTCGCAGTGGCCCGACGCCGCATCCTGGGAGTACAAAAGGCTTATTTTCCTATCCCGATCTTGTCGTCATCTGCGGCGAGCGACAGTACCACGATGAGCATCAGGATGTACTATTGAATCCAACGGTCATCCTCGAAGTGCTTTCAGAGTCAACGGAGAATTTTGAGCGCGGCGAGAAGTTTCACCGTTATCGAATGTGGAATCCGACCTTGAGTGATTATCTGTTGGTTTCTCAAACCCGTCCCGACATCGAACATTACATCCGTCAAGCAGATGGGGCCTGGTTATTACACAATTATTCAGGCTTAGAGCAAAGGCTCTTCATCGACTCGATCAATTGTGAATTGCGCTTGTCGGAGGTCTATGAACGTATCGTCTTTCCGCCCGAAGAGGCTGAATAAGAGGAGTTGTAGCAAACATCGAGGGAAGGGCAACGAAGGCGCTGGCATTGCAAGACAACATTCTCGAAATCAAGAATCTCAGCACCTACTTCTACACGCGCGCCGGCGTCGTCAAAGCGGTTGATGACGTGAGCTTCGCCATCCCGAAAGGTTCGACGCTGGCGCTGGTCGGCGAATCGGGCAGCGGCAAATCGGTCACCAGTCTGTCCATCATGCGGCTCCTGCAAGCGCCGGGCAAAATCGTCAGCGGCGAAATTCTCTTTGATCACCTGAACCTTCTGGCGCTCGATGACGAAGCCATGCGCCGGCGGCGCGGGCGCGAATTGGCGATGATCTTTCAAGACCCGATGACCTCGCTCAATCCGGTTTACACGGTCGGCGACCAGATTGCCGAAGCCGTGCAGCTTCACGAACGCGTGCCGCGCAAGCAGGCGTGGGCGAAGGCCGTCGAGATGATGCGCCGCGTCCATATTCCTGATGCGGAACGTCGCGCCGGCGATTATCCATTTCAACTGTCGGGTGGCATGCGGCAGCGCGTGATGATTGCCATGGCGCTGGCTTGCAATCCGCGCTTGCTGATCGCCGACGAGCCGACCACGGCTCTGGATGTGACGATTCAGGCAGAGATTCTCGATTTGCTGCGCACCCTGAAAGACGAGTTCCAACTCTCTCTGCTGCTCATCACACATGATCTCGGCGTCGTCGCCGAAACCGCAGATCGTGTTGCCGTCATGTACGCGGGCCGCATCGTCGAAGAAGCGTCGGTGCGCCAGCTCTTCCGCGCGCCGCGCCATCCGTATACTGAAGGCTTATTGCGTTCGGTGCCGCGACTGACCGAAGAAGGCATACGGCAACGGCGATTGCAGACGATTGAAGGGTCGGTGCCGGGCCTGCTCGAATTGCCTGCGGGGTGCAAGTTCGCGCCGCGCTGCGCCTACGTCATCCGCGAATGCACTGAAGGCGAGCCGGCCTTGCTGGCCGTCAACGATGAGCATCGCGCGCGCTGCATTCGTTTTGATCGCGTCGGCCTTGAATCAGCAAAGACACACCCTGAGCGCGCCGGTGAGGGAATCGTTGCGGCGGATTGATTCAACCTTGGTAGTTGACGATTGCAGGTTCCAGGTGTGAGCGCATGCAAAACAACAACGGCAATTTAATCGAAGTCAAAAATCTGAAAAAATACTTCCCGGCGGGCGGCGGATTATTCGGCGCGGAGAGCGACACGGTCAAGGCAGTTGACGATGTCAGCTTCAGTATACGGCGCGGCGAGACCTTCGGGCTGGTCGGTGAATCCGGCTGCGGCAAATCGACGACGGGCCGCTGCATCCTGCGCTTGATCGAGCCGACGGCGGGCGAAGTCAACTTTGAAGGTCAGGATTTGCTGGCGCTTGATGCGAGATCGTTGCGCCAGTTGCGGCGCGAGATGCAGATCATCTTTCAAGACCCTTACGCTTCGCTCAACCCGCGCATGCAGGTCGGCGAAATCATCGCCGAGCCGCTGTTGATTCACCGCGTTGGCAAAGGCAAAGAGCGAAAACATCGCGTCGCCGAACTGCTTGAACTGGTCGGATTGAAGCCTGAACACGCGGCGCGCTATCCGCATGAGTTTTCCGGCGGCCAGCGGCAGCGCATAGGCATCGCGCGCGCCCTCGCTCTCAACCCCAAGTTCATCGTCTGCGATGAGCCGGTGAGCGCGCTGGATGTATCTGTGCAGGCGCAGGTCGTCAACCTGCTTCAGGATTTGCAGGAGCAGTTAGGGCTGACTTACCTGTTCATCTCGCATGGGCTTTCGGTAGTCGAGCACATCTCGACGCGCGTAGGCATCATGTATCTCGGCAATCTGGTTGAGGTCGCGCCTAGCGAATCGATTTTTCGCAAGCCGCTGCACCCGTACACGCGCGCTTTGCTGTCGGCGATTCCGATTCCTGACCCCGATGCGC
>JBBWZK010000232.1:0-16069 GCA_039648975.1 Blastocatellia bacterium | reverse complement strand
TGATGTTGCGCCGCGCCAGGCCGATCTGTGTTTCGTGGGTCAGCGGTATGGAGTCGAATTGCTTCATCACCCTAGAGCCATTTGGTTATCGTGACGACGGTGCCAAGGCCGACTTGCGAGGCGATCTCGAACTCGTCAACCAGACGCCGCGCGCCCGGCAAGCCTTTGCCCAATCCGCGCCCGCTCGTGTAGCCGTCTTGCATCGCAAGCTCGATGTCACTGATGCCTTGCCCTTGATCTTCAAAGCGCACCACGAGGCCGCGCCTGCCCTGACGCTTGACCGGCGAGATGTCTGCGAAGCCGCGATCCGCATAGAGCACGATGTTGCGCGCCAGTTCGCTGGCGGCAGTCACCAGCCTGACCTGATCGGTCGGGCCGAAGCCCATGGCGACCGCCGCTTGACGCACGCAGCGGCGCAGGCCCACAAGGTCGTCGCTCGTTTCAATTGAGATGCGCTCAGCCGGCGGCTGCATTTTCCTTCGCGCCGTAGACGTTCCGCCGATGTTTCTCGCGTGTGCGCTCCTTCAAGATGCGCAAGCCGTCGTCCACATCGAGCGCCGTCGATACGCCTTTCAACTCAAGGCCCAGTTCAACCAGCGTAATGGCGACCGCCGGTTGAATGCCGACGACGACGGTTTCCGCATCCATGATCAAGGCCATCGCAGCGATGTCGCTCAACATGCGCCCGGTGAACGAATCGACCATCTCAAGCAGCGAGATGTCGATCAACAAAGAGCGCGCCCCTGTGCGCTCGATCTGTTCGAGAACGCGGTGCTGCATTTCGATGACGGTGCGGTCGTCGATGTCTGATTGAATCGACACGATCAACACGTCGCCGACCTTAAGGATAGGCACTCTGAACGCGTTCATCGCTATCCCCCTTTTCTGCAGTCGTCTCCCCGTCGGCGAACGAGTTGATGGGAATGACCCGTTGCCTGGTCAGCTCGAACGCCAGCCGTATGCCGTCGCTCAATTGATTGCGCGTGATGATGCCCGTCAGGTCAATGCCGAGATGAACGATGGTTTGCGCAATCGCCGGGCCGACGCCGGTGATGATGCAAGTCGAACCGAGCAGGCGCACGGCGGTGACGGTCTTGATCAGGTAATTGGCCACCTGTGTGTCGACGGTCGGCACGCCTGTGATGTCGAGAATGGCGATCTCGGCGCGCGATTTGACGATGCGTTCGAGCAGGCGTTCCATCATCAACTGCGTGCGGCGGCTGTCGAGCGTGCCGATCAACGGCAGGCAGATGATGCGATCCCAGATCTGCACGACGGGCGTCGACAGTTCCAACATATCCTGCTGTTGCTGGCGAATGACGCGCTCGCGATTCTTGATCGTCGCCACGAAGATGAACGAGCCGAGCTTATCGAGGGCTTTCGATATTTTGTTGAGTTCATCGACCAGCAGTTCGGGATCGTTCTTATACTCGTCGCGCAGGAAGGGCAGCAACGATTCTTTCAGGCTGAAGACGTAAAACGCCGTCTCCGATGGGCTGAAGGCCTGGGCGGCGCGGGCTTCGGAGATTTCCAGCAGCAGGCGGCGAATCGCATTGAACTCTTTGCCGCGCATCTCTTCGGTATTGGAGTTGGCGATAGCCGTGATGAAGGCGCGCATAAAGGTTTGTGAATCACTGCGCAACTCTTCGCCGCTGATCAGCGTTTCGCTGAAGTCCGAAGACGCAAGGCGGTTTTCAATCCACGCTTCGAGAATCTCGTTTTCGCGTTGGGTCAGTACCTGGATCGTGCGTGGGTTGGGGGTATTGGCGGACGTGTGATTGTCAGATGGCAAAACTGAAACCTCCTCAGAATCGAGGATGAGAATTTCGGCGCTCCGCAGCCGCGCATCGTTGCCGGCTCGTCTCAAGCGCCCATTGAGATTAAAACACGGCGGCGCGTGTCGTGCAAAGCGCGCTCCCGTCGATTGCGAATCGGCTTGCCGGCGTTGGGCGACTTGCCGGCCATTTTCGATACACGGTGCGTGGCCGTCGTAGCGAATCGAGGCTGTTCGCTTTAATGGTTTGCGGCAATCGCTTAAACAAGTCAGCGCAAGTCCGCGAGATTACAATCAATCAACGCGCGCGCCGTTTCTGGCACAGGCTTTGATGAATAGTATCTAGTGTGCCGTTTGCACAGCGAGCTTCAAAGCGATGGGCGAGCGGCGCGCGCAAATTAATTGGGAGGAATGGTCATGAATAAGGATGAAATGGAAGGCAAATGGGACAAGACGAAGGGCACGGTGAAAGAGAACGTCGGTCGCGCCATCAACGACCGTGACATGGAAACCGAAGGCGCTGGCGATCAGGCGAAAGGCAATGTCAAGGAAGGTTTCGGCAAAGCGCGCCGCAACATCGGCGAAGCCATCGAAGACATCGGCGACAAGATCAAGGACTAAGCCGATGGCCTTCGCAGGCTAAAGCTCTCAATGTGGCGAGCGCGCGCAATGAATTTCACCTTGCGCGCGCTTCGTTGCCTGCCTCGATTACCCTTACGCCAATCTGGTTTGGATCACCTGTTATTCCGCATGATGGCGAAGACGTTGCTTTCCGGCCTAACGAATCCATTGCCATCAAGCGCATACGTCGTGATAGAAACCGACTGGCTGACGTTGCCGCCCATCGCGCGGACAACGTTGTCACGCAATTCAACGACGACATCCGTATGACTCTTGAAATCCGCCGGAAGATTATCAAAGCTAATGTTTGCTTCTCTACGCTTGCAGATCAGGTCTCCTATCTGCGGCTTGTGTTCGTCCAGGCGGAACAGCCAGAAGGGCGCGGTCGCATCAGCATCTCGACGCTTTCGCTTCGCGTCTCTGATATAGACCGAATGGGCGGAGGCGAACTTAAATCCGACGTATCCCGCCTGACGAGCGATAAACGAGATGAAAGCGGCTGACCAGGGCACATCTCTATTGCGCCCATCCAAATGCTCACCAATCGCTTCCCAGAACTCGCCAACGAATCTGAAGAAGGGAGCAACGTCCTCCTGGCCTGTGCCTTGACCGAACCTCAGCCACTGCTTGACGCCTTCCTGCACCAGGGCTTCTTTGAGCGGACTTGCCGGCTCGCGCAGGAGATCGGCGCTGACGAAGCCTCTGAGCAACTCTCCGTTCAGATTGGTTTGGACTTCTACAAACCTTTGTCCGGGAGGCTGCTCAAGCACGTCGACTTCCTGTGCCAGAGGCAGCGCCTTTAGGATATTGTTATCTTCAATCTGCGGTGTTTGGCGCAAGTTTAATCCTTCGGTGTTCACTCTACGTTTTGCCATGCGGTTTTCTCCTTATATTATTTATCTGATTGGGGCTTTGAGATTCTTAGTTTCACGGCCCTATTTAATATGTGGTTTCGACAAGAAACATTTCAGAATGCAGGCTGGCGGTTGCGCGTCTTGTCCATGCGGTTATGGAGTGTGGCGCGTGGCGACCTGTGTCGCCCTGATTCTCAGGATGAGCATCCTTTGACGGGAAGGGGCACAAAAGTTACTTCTTTGCAGGCTCCAGGTTGAAGGCCAGCGGCACGCCTTCGCTCTCGCTCACGTCAACGAATTTCGTCTGCGTCTTGTAGCCGTCGAGCGACGCGGTTACACGGTAGCGCGCCCGCACCGCCGGCAGGCGGAAGGCGAACTCGCCGTGATTGTTAGTCACGTAATCGCGCGACAGCGATTCGATCTTCTTGTGGGCTTTCTCTTCCTCTTCGGTCGGCACGCGCACCAGTTTCAAGCGCACGCCTGCAAGCGACAGACCGTGTGCGTCAAAGACCGCGCCGCTGACTTTTGAAGTGCGTTTCGCCTTGGTCAGCGTAATGGTTTTAACTTCGGTTGTCTTGCCTTCTTCAACCTGCTGCATGTCGCGCAGAGTGCCGCCGGCATAGCCTTCAGCGTCGAAAGAAACCGTGTAACTGTCCGGCTCCAATTCAAGTTGAAAATGCCCCGTGGCGTCGCTTTTCGCTTCTTTAATCGCCCGCGAACGGCTGCTCATCACGCGCACGTCGATGTCGGCAAGCGGCTTGCCCTTTTCACCTTCGATTTTGCCCTTGAGGATTCCGGTCTTCTGTTGCGAAGCGAATGCCCCGGTTATTAAGCCAAACACAATGAGAGTAACAAACACCACACGCTTCATTCATTGTCTCCTTGATGAGAATCACGGCCAATCAAAGCAATATTTGATTTTGCTGGGGGCGCACGCGAAAAGTCAAATAGCCAGTAGGCAGAAAACAGTAGGCAGGAAGCAGGCGGCAGGCAAAAGTAGCTCCGTTAGTAGCGCAATGTTTATAGTTACTTGTCCGATAGATTTCCAAGCTCCGTTAGGAGCGCAATGTTGACATTGCGCCCTTACAGGGCTTGGGTTCTATTCAACACCACGAACTATAAACATTGTGTCCCTACGGGACTGGCAACTGCGTCCTGCCGCCTGCCGCCTGCTTCCTGCCTGCTGGATGAGCGCCAGCGAATCCTCTATCATCCGAAGGCGTGAGAGTCATTGGCGGAGTCTATCGCAGCCGCAGGCTGCACGCGGTCGAAGGACAAGGCGTGCGGCCCACGTCAGATCGTTTGCGCGAAACGCTGTTCAACATTCTCGGCGCAAGCGTGCGCGACAGCCGCTTTCTCGATCTCTGTGCAGGGTCGGGCGCGGTCGGCATCGAAGCGCTCAGTCGTGGCGCGCGCCAGGCGGTCTTCGTCGAACAATCGCGCCGCGCCTGTGCGGTGATCGAAGCCAACCTGCGCGCCCTTGGCATCAACGATCAGGCCTATCTCATCTGCCGCGACGGGATTGCCGCGCTCAAACAACTGGCATCCGAAGCCGCGCCGTTCGATCTCATCTTCTTCGACCCGCCTTATGCGTCAGGCATCTATTCGCCCGTCCTGAACGATCTCGGCGAAAGCCCTGTGCTGCGAGATGACGGCATCCTCGTCGTCGAGCATCGCGCCAAGACGCCGCCCGAAAGTGACTACGGCAGGCTGAAAATATTTCGCCAACTGAAGCAGGGCGAATCGGCGCTGGCGTTTTATAAGGCAATTTGAAATACGAACAGCTTGCCCAGAGTCTCGGCAATGTGCTATAAGGCTCTCTTTGCCGTTACCACGCATTCCACATCTGTGGAAGGTTGGACGCGGATGCGACACCCCCACTCATAACGGCATTTGCGGAGACGTTCATTAATCAGGCGATGGAATTGTTGGCCAGGCCAATTGCTACCGGTGTACTCAGTCGGCTCGAACTGAGTTTTGCCGCACTCATTTCAAAGGCCGTGCGCTGCCGGAAAGCTGCCACGGCACGCCGGCTTCGGCATAGGTCTTCAGGCCGGCGTTTAGCCTCTCTCTCCGCAGATGGTATTCGGTTTTCTGATTCCAATCATCCAGGAAACATCGGGGGCGCATAAAAACATTTTGCGATTTCAGTCTGGCTTTTGCCCTTGGTAGGTCAGTTGATCGCCAGACTCTGCATGCATTCAAAAGAGAAGAGGTGGAATTTATGATCGATACATTGAAGCAAGGCGTAGCGACCGCCCTGCGTCGTCGCGGCTGGATGGCGATTCTCAGCGTCATCGCGGTGCTGGCCATGAACGCGACGATGGCGCTGGCGCAAACCCATGGCGGCGAAGCGAATCTGAAACTGCCCGATCTGTCTGATCCGTCACGAGTGAGTTTTCTCGGCGGCATCAGCGGCCACAACCTGCTGATGGTCGGCCTGCTGATCTGCGCGCTCGGCCTGGGGTTCGGGCTATGGATATACATGCAGTTGCAGAAGCTGCCCGTGCATGAGGCGATGCGCGAAATCTCTGAACTCATCTACGAAACCTGCAAGACCTATCTCACCACGCAGGGCAAATTCATCCTGCGGCTGTGGGGCTTCATCGCGCTGATCATCGTGCTCTACTTCGGATGGCTTGCGCCTGTGCCGGGCAAGCCGCTTGGCGTGACGCTGCCGGTCATCCTGTTCTTCAGTCTGGTCGGCGTCGGCGGCAGCTATGGGGTCGCCTGGTTCGGCATCCGCGTCAATACCTTCGCCAACTCGCGGACGGCGTTTGCCAGTCTCGGCGGCAAGCCTTACCCGATTTATGCGATACCGCTGAAGGCCGGCATGAGCATCGGCATGATGCTGATCAGCGTCGAGTTGCTGATCATGCTCTGCATTCTGCTGTTCATTCCGAGCGATTACGCTGGCCCGTGCTTCATCGGCTTTGCCATCGGTGAATCGTTAGGCGCGGCAGCGCTCAGAATTGCCGGCGGCATCTTCACGAAGATCGCCGACATCGGCTCAGACCTGATGAAGATCGTCTTCAAGATCAAAGAAGACGACGCACGCAATCCCGGCGTCATCGCCGACTGCACGGGCGATAATGCAGGCGATTCGGTCGGCCCGTCGGCGGACGGCTTTGAAACTTACGGCGTCACCGGCGTCGCCCTGATCACCTTCATCCTGCTCGCCGTCCGCGATCAGGCGACCGTCGCCGTGCAACTGCTCGTCTGGATTTTTATAATGCGCATTATGATGGTGGTCGCCAGCGCCGGCTCTTACTTCATCAACGAAGCCATCGCCAAAGCGCGTTACGCCAAAGCCAACGAGATGAACTTCGAACACCCACTAACGTCGCTCGTCTGGCTGACTTCAGTCATCTCCATCGTGCTGACCTTTATCGTCTCTTACCTGGTGGTTCCGGTGCTCGCCGGCGACACATCTCTGTGGTGGAAGCTTTCGGCCATCATCACCTGCGGCACGCTCGCAGGAGCGGTCATTCCCGAACTGGTGAAGGTCTTCACCTCAACCTCATCGGCGCACGTCGAAGAGGTCGTCTCATCGTCGCGCGAAGGCGGCGCATCGCTCAACATTCTGTCCGGCCTGGTGGCGGGCAACTTCTCTGCCTTCTGGCTCGGCATCAGTATTGTCGCGTTGATGGCGATTGCTTATGGCTTCACCAGCATGGGGTTGGGGCCGCTGATGGTCAAAGACATCGCCGCGCCGGTCTTCGGCTTCGGCCTGGTGGCCTTCGGCTTTTTGGGAATGGGGCCGGTGACGATTGCCGTCGACTCGTATGGCCCTGTGACCGACAACGCGCAGTCGGTTTATGAACTGTCGCTCATCGAGACTGTGCCGAACATCGAAGCGCAACTGCAAAACGAGTACGGCATCAGCGTCAACTTCGAGCGCGCCAAGCACCTGCTCGAAGAGAATGACGGCGCTGGCAACACGTTCAAGGCGACGGCCAAGCCTGTGTTGATCGGCACGGCGGTTGTCGGCGCAACGACGATGATCTTCTCGATTATAATGGCACTCACTGACCGCCTGACAACCGGCCTGGAAAACCTCTCGTTGTTGCACCCGCCTTTCCTGCTCGGCTTGATTACCGGCGGCGCGATCATCTACTGGTTCACCGGCGCTTCGACACAAGCCGTGACGACGGGCGCTTATCGCGCCGTCGAATTCATCAAGGCGAACATACGGCTGGATGGCGTCGAGAAAGCCTCGGTCGCCGACAGCAAGCGCGTCGTCGAAATCTGCACGCAGTATGCGCAGAAGGGGATGTTCAATATCTTCCTGACAGTCTTCTTCTCCACGCTCGCCTTCGCTTTCGTCGAGCCGTTCTTCTTCATCGGCTACCTGATCTCGATTGCCATCTTCGGCTTGTATCAAGCGATCTTCATGGCGAACGCTGGCGGCGCGTGGGATAACGCCAAGAAAGTCGTTGAAGTCGAATTGAAAGCCAAAGGCACGCCGCTGCACGACGCCACAGTCGTCGGCGACACGGTCGGCGATCCGTTCAAGGATACCTCGTCGGTGGCGATGAACCCGGTCATCAAGTTCACAACCCTGTTCGGCTTGCTTGCGGTCGAACTGGCCGTCAGCCTGACCAGACAGCAAGGCGAGACCTTCAGCCACATACTGGCGGCGGCCTTCTTCCTCGTCGCGCTGTTCTTCGTCTGGCGGTCGTTCTACGGCATGCGCATCAAAGCGGAAAAGTAATTGTCGTAACTTCGAGATGGAGAGTCCGCGATGAGTCTCAACAACTCATCGCGGACTTTTTATTTTGACCAGTCGGTGTGAGCCGCTACCCCCTCCATCGCGGCGGCCCTCAAGCCTAACCCGTGCTCAAGCAATCAACGGCAGAAAACTCTGGCCGCTGGTTTTCTGCCGATGCTATCATGCAGTTTAGTCATGCGATTCATCCGCAAGATCAACCCGAAGCGGTGGGCCGAATACGTACGCCGCCATGCCGAGCGCCTCGCCGGGCATCGCTCGGCCTCAAGCATTGTCTTTCTGCTTGAGCTACTTTGCTGCACGATCGTGCCGCTGCCGAATGCTTTAATCCTGGTGGCGATGGTGACGGCAGCGCCGCGCAAGTGGCTGCGCTTTGCCCTCAGCGCAACCGCCGGCAGCATGATCGGCGGCGTCTTGCTATACGGGATCAGCCGCTTACTGTTTGAAACATGGGGCCAGCGATTAATCGCCTTTTATGGCGCGACCGAACGCTGGAACGACGTCGTGCAGTGGTTTCAAAGCGGCTGGGGCATCGGCATTGTCTTCATCGCCGCGATGACCACAGGCTTCTTTCGCCTTGCCAGTCTGGCCGCCGGCTTCACGGCGATGAATCCGCTGGCCTTCGTCGTCGTGCTGACCGCGAGCCGCGCGGTGCGCTGGACGAGCGAATGCGCCGCCATCAAATTCGTCGGCGACCGCATGCGCACCTGGCCGGCTCATTATTTCAAGTACGCGGCGGTTGGTGCAGGGCTGCTCGCCTTCGCGGTTCTTCTCGCCCTCACTTTAACCGCATAAACGGCATTGGCTTTAAGCGACCGGCGTCTCTGAAAGACATGCCAAACTCAGGTTGCAAAGCCGCTCGGATTGCCTGCATAATCAACAGTCACACAGACTATCCTGGAGATTCACATGGCAGAAAAAGATAAGGTTATTAAAGGCGGGCAGCTTACTTTGCCGCGCATCCTATTTTTAGCCGTCATCGGCATTGTCATCGCCGGCATGGTGGCGCTCGGCGGCAAGTTTCTGATCATCGGCTACTGGGTATTGACGCTGGCCATCTGCGGATTGCTCTATCTCATCGCGATTGATTACGGCGTTCACATGGAAAAGGTTGATCTGACGGGCCATCCCGCGCCAGCCGCCGCTATCGAAGCCGCCCCTGCGGGCGAGACGGCACGCGGCGACGCGTCAACCGAAGCGCGCGTCAAGCGGCGCACCAGCCGCCCGGTTAAACGAAGAAGGTGAATCAGTAGGCAGGAGGCAGTCTTAGTGTTTGCGGATTGAATGCTGGCTGAATACAACGATTCTGGTACTGCCTCCTGCTTCCTGCCTACTGATTCCTACCTCCTAGCCTATGACTGAAACGCTCACCGCTACCAAGACGCAACCTGTCACTAAAGGGCTTCGCACCCTCATAGATATTCCCGGCCTGCTCTGGCTCGATCTGGATGATCCGATGAGTCAGGCGCTCGATGACCTCGCGGCGCATTACGGTTTTCACGAACTGGCTGTCGAAGATTGCCGCAATAAGCAGCAACTGGCGAAGGTCGATTATTACGACGGCTATTCGTTCTACATCATCAACTCAACGCATTATTCGCAGAAGCCTTGCGAGGTGCGGCTGCGCGAGATTGATGCGTTTCTGGGGCCGGATTACATCGTTACCGTGCACGATGGCGAGAGCTTGTCGATTAACGAAATTGAACGCCGGCTGACACAGAACCAGACGCGCTATGACCGCCCGGATGAAGTGCTGCACGCCGTCATTGACATCGTCGTTGATCGTTTCCTGCCGACGCTTGAATCCATCGGCGACACGATTGATCTGGTCGAAGACGAATTATTGACCCACCCGGACATCAAGCTGCTGGAAATGATCTTCGATTTGAAGCGCGGCCTGCTGCAATTTCGCCGCGCCGTCAGCGCCCAGCGCGAGTTATTGAACGTCATCGTCCGCGACGATACGCCACTGCTCCAAAAAGACATGCGCATCTATTTCCGCGATGTCTATGACCATGCGGTGCGCGCCATGGATCTGGTTGAAACTTACCGCGACCTGTTGAGCGGCGCGCTCGACATCTACCTGACGCAGATGGCTAACCGCACCAACGACATTGTCAAAGGCTTGACCATTCTCGCAACCATCATGCTGCCGCTCACGCTGGTCACAGGCTACTTCGGCATGAACTTCGAGTATATGCCGCTGCTCAAGAACCCGAACGGCATCTGGTACACGACCGCCGGTCTGGTCGCCATCACCGTCGTCATGCTGGGCTACTTCAAATTAAAGAAGTGGCTTTGACAGCGGCAGCGCGTAAGCATTGCCGCTGTCAAAGCTGGCGCGGTTCAGGTGCGGAAGCCGCTTCCCTGGCGCTATCCTCTTGAGCCCGCTTTTCTTGTGGCCAGACCAATTGGTTCATGGCGCTTCATAGATTTTCTTGTTATATAAGCTCATCCGTAAGCCGATGATTGCGCCCAGGCTACAGCCGAGAAATCCGAAGACGGCTTTGCCGAGCCCAGGGTCTTCGCCGTACTTGTCTTTGGCATCGGCGATGGCGCCAAGCCCGATGCCGACGCCAAGCCCGATGCCCGCACCGATTGCCGTCGAAGCCGCACGCGACATCTTCCTACGCACTTCCTTGACTTCATCTTTGCGAAGCGTGATGATCTGGCGCATCACGCCAGGCACTTTGATGATGACGGCAAGCGAATCAACGGTCGCATCTTTGAACTCGCCTTCATAGCTTTCGCCCGCCCTGGTCTTCACAATGATGTTTGCGCCCGGGTCAAGGATGCGCACGTTATTCCAGTCCTTCGGATTCTGCTTGGCAATCGCCCATGGAGCGATGCAACATAGAATGAGCAGCGATGATATGCATCTTTTATAATTCAGCATACTCTCTTCCTGAAACCAATGGATTGACGGCCTGTACGCGCAGCAAGCGCTGCGTACAGGTGCAATCGTCATGCCGGAGGGATGACGCGGAGGGGGCTTCAGCACTTGCGGTAATTGCGCGTCAGACGCCGCCGCAGGCGAGCGCCGTGGCGCAGTAAAAAAACACCAGTTGTCCGCATCTCCTTTGACTCAGGCGCTGCTTGACAAGGCAAGGCGCGCGTGTAGACTTAGGTTTACTCGGCGCGTGAAGCGCCAGGATGTTCGTACAATCCACCTCTTGTGCCGCAGTCGTGAAGCGAGCGAGAATAGAGAAGGTGGACGATCTCCACGCACAGGAATGGCTATGCAAGTAACCGACACCAACCTCGTCGCCGCGCCGCCCAGCGCCGTCGCCGTTGACGAGCTGACGCTCGGCGAAGTCGCCGAGATGATCGACAACCTTAGAGTCGTGCCCAGTCTCAAAGATGTCGAAGCGTGGTTCTCTGCCCTGCTGCTCAGACAGCGCGACTATGATGCCTATCGCCTTTTCAGCAAGCGCAAGTATGCGCGCAACCTGATCGCTCGCAGTTCGTATGCCGAACTGCTGATGCTCTGCTGGCGGTCGGGCCAGCGCACGCCGATTCACGATCACGGCGGCTCCATCGGCGTGGTGATGGTCGCCGAGGGCTGCCTCACGGAAACCATGTATGAGCGCACGCCGGAAGGCCGCGTCCGGCCTTACAACACCAATCGCTGGAGCCCTGCAGCGATTACCGGAGCCGATGTGCCGGACATTCATTGCCTGATGAATCTACAACCCGAAGGCCGCGACCTGGTGACGCTGCACTGTTATGCGCCGCCGCTTTCGGTGCTCAACACCTTCAGCCCGCGCAGCCTGCGTGTGCGCCGTTGGCGTGAAGGTTATTTCACTGGCGGCGCGGGCATCTGAAGCCGCGCCACACGAACCGCCGCCCGTACCATTCATTTCGTTCGTCGAGGAGTAAACTGTCATGTATCACACAAAACGTCCGGCTCACATTCGCGCCGTCACGCTGTTGATCTGTGCGCTGTTTATCCTGAACGCCGTCGCCGAAGCGCAATCGGGCCGCCGCATTCCCAAGCGCCCGTCGACGTCAGACCCTATGCCGCCGAAGGAGAGCGAACCGCCCATCATCCAGCCTGAAGAGAAGAAGAGCGACAGGCCGGCGATTCCTATCGCCCTCACCAAACATCTCAACGACATCATCTTCAGCTCAGACGTCTACTTGAATATCGTGGCGAGCGGCTTTCTTGAGCGCATGTCACAAATCAAGAACATTAAGGTTGAGCCGACGGGCGGCGACACGAATCGCAAACAAGCATCTGACGCCGCCAAAGCGTCGCCGGATCGTCACGTTGTCTGGTTCCAGTTAGTGGCGGACACCATGTCGCAAGACCCGCAGTCGGATTATGCCTACGCCGCTTACCTTTACGTTGATTATGTCGTCTATACGCCGGGCACAGGAAAGACCAAAACGTCCGGCCACGTCTATCAGCGCTCCAGAGGCGTCGGCCCTGTGAACGTGCCTGTGCCGGGGCGCGCTTCGGTCGAATATTCGCTGCGCATTGCCGGCATGGAAATGGCCGACCGCGTGCTCAATAAGCTCGATCTGGATTCGCCTGTGTCCACGCCGCCGACTCACTGAGTTGTGCGAGAGACAAACTTGTAGGGGCGACCCTCTCTGGTCGCCCCAGACTGGCAGTCGATCATTGCCTTAAATTTTGTACCGTGCAAGCTGGGGCGACCACAGAGGGTCGCCCCTACATGATCGACTCATTAACAAACTGCTCCAAGCAACAGATTCGACAGATAGACGCCGCCGAGCAAACACCAAAATGAGATATGGCTTTTTGATTGACCACCGCAAGTGCATCGGTTGCCATGCCTGCACTGTCGCCTGTAAATCCGAACATCAGGTTCCCGTCGGCGCATTCCGCACGTGGGTGAAGTACATCGAGAAGGGCCAATACCCCGACACGCGCCGTTACTTTTCGGTGATGCGCTGCAATCATTGCGCCGATGCGCCGTGCATCACCATCTGCCCTGTGACGGCGCTCTTTCGCCGCGACAACGGCATCGTCGATTTCGACGGCGACCGCTGCATCGGCTGCAAGTCATGCATGCAGGCTTGTCCTTACGACGCGCTTTACATCAACCCGGACACCAACACCGCAGAGAAGTGCAACTACTGCGCGCACCGCGTCGAAGCGCAGATCGAACCGGCCTGTGTCGTCGTCTGCCCTGTGCAGGCCATCGTCTCCGGCGACATGGATGACCCGGCATCGAAAATCGCGCGGCTCATCTCGTCCGAGCAGACCTCTGTGCGCAAGCCCGAAGCCGGCACTCAACCCAAGCTGCATTATATCGACGCCGATCAATCGTCGCTCGTGCCAACCGAGCAGACGCACGCCGAAGGCTACTTGTGGTCTGAAAACCAGATGGATTCGCTGATGATGAGCGAGCAGACGATGGCCGAAATGGAGGCGCGGGCGCGGACAACTTATGACATCGCGCACGACCGCCCGTGGGGCTGGAAAGTCTCTGCCTACCTGTGGACGAAATCCATTGCCGCCGGCACGTTCCTGCTCGCGGCCATCGCCCTGGGACTGGGCTTCATCCGTTCGCACTGGGTCTTTGAAGCCGCCGCGCCGCAACTGGCGCTCGTCTTCTTGCTGGCAACGGTGGCGCTGCTGGTGCTCGACTTGAAACGTCCCGAACGATTCCTGCGCATCCTCTGGATGCCGCAATGGCGTTCGTGGCTGGTCATCGGCGGTTACATACTGCTGGCCTATGGCGGCTTCATCATGCTCTGGCTGGCGACGCAGTCGTTCGGCTGGTTTTTGCTCGAAGGCCCGGCGATCACCCTCGGCGGCCTGTTCGCTGTGGGGTCGGCAATCTATTCAGCGTTTCTGTTCAAGCAAGCGCGCGGGCGCGTCTTCTGGCACAGCGCCGTGACCCCCGTGCATCTGCTGGTGCAGGCATTCGTTGCCGGCGCGGCCATGCTACTAATGGTAATGGCCATCGAGGGAATGATCTCAGGCCGCCGCTCCGGCGACGAGGCGTGGCAATTTCTTTATTACGAATTGATAGGCGCGCTGATCGCCAACGGCGTGTTGATCGCCAGCGAACTATTCATGCCGGAAGACAACGTCGAAAGGCGGCGCGCGGTGCGATTGATCACGCGCGGTTACTTCAGCAAGTTATTCTGGAGCGGCGCGGTAATTCTGGGCGTCATCATTCCCTTGATTGCGCTGGCCAGCGGGGCCGCGCAAATTCACAGTATCGCCATCATCGTCTCCCTGCTGGCCTTGGCCGGCATCTACATCTGGGAACATATCTGGGTGCAGGCAGGTCAGGCCGTGCCGCTCAGTTGAATGCAGTCAGTAGAGTGTTACATGCCATATTTCTGGACGGCATTTGTGCGATAGGGCGAACGCCGTTGATAATAGAGGCGAGACAAGGAGGCGCGTATGTCAAACGCTAATCTCGAAAGGGTGATCGAAGAGGTCAAGGCATTGCCGCCCGACGATCTGCGCAAGGTCAAAGTGCTAATTGATTCATTGTTACAAGCGCCGAGCGCAGAAGTGTCGCTTGAGGATCAACTGGATCAACTACTGCTGGAAGCTGGCGTCATCAGCGAAATTCCCAAACGTTTGCCACGGCCAGAGCACCTGAAAGACTTCAAGCCAATTGAAGTCAAAGGAAAGCCAATTTCAGAGACGATTATTGAGGAGCGACGCTAATTGTCCGCTTACTTTTTCGATAGCAGCGCGCTTGTGAAGCGGTACGTCAGTGAAGCAGGCACGTCCTGGGTTGCCAGCATTATCGATGCACCGGGAGGCAATTATATTCATGTTGCTCGTATCACCGGCGTCGAAGTGACCTCGGCTATAACACGACGCACACGCGACGGCAGTCTTTCAAAGACTGCTGCAATTGCGGCTCTCTCGTTGTTTCAACATGAGTTTTTCAACAACTTTACTGTCACAGAAATTTCTACTGTTCTCATCAGTCGCGCAATGCAGTTGGCAGAAACCTATGCATTGCGCGGTTACGATGCGGTGCAACTCGCGGCGGCACTCGATGTGCAATCCTATCTTTCATCTCTAACAAAAACAAAGTCCGGTTTAACGATGATTTCTGCCGACATAGAACTCAACGCGACTGCGGCGGCTGAGGGCTTGACCGCAGAAGACCCGAATGCTCACCCGTAAGAGAGCTTTGAATATGCTCAGAAGAAAACAGCCGAACGACAACCCCGAACAAGATAAGCAAGCAAACCCACCAAGTTCTTCAACCGCAAAACTGGCGAACTTTCCGCCCTTTGAGAAGTGGGACGACTGGATGGAATACGACGCCCGCAGTTGGCCGAAGAAAGTCGAGCGGCGTTATTCGCTTGTGCCGACAATCTGCTTTAACTGCGAAGCCGCCTGCGGCTTGCTCGCCTATGTTGACAAAGAGTCGGGCGAGATTCGCAAGCTCGAAGGCAATCCGCAGCATCCCGCATCGCGCGGGCGCAACTGCGCCAAAGGCCCGGCGACGATCAATCAACTCAATGACCCCGAACGCATCCTCTTTCCCTTAAAACGCATCGGCCCGCGCGGTGAAGGTCAATGGGAGCGCACAACATGGGATGAAGTGCTCGACACGTTCGCGGCAAAGATACGCCAGGCGTTGATCGATGATCGCCGCGACGAAGTCATGTATCACGTCGGGCGGCCCGGCCACGACGGCTACATCGAGCGCGTGCTGCAAGCCTGGGGCGTCGACGGCCACAATTCGCACACCAACATCTGCTCATCTTCGGCGCGCGTCGGTTACGCGCTGTGGCAAGGCGCGGATCGCCCGTCGCCGGATTACGCCAACGCCAAATTCATTCTGTTACTTAGCTCACACCTGGAAACCGGCCACTATTTCAACCCGCACGCGCAGCGCATCATCGAAGGCAAGATGAGCGGCGCACGGATTGCCGTCGTCGATCCGCGATTGTCGAATACCGCTTCGATGGCGACTTACTGGCTGTCGCCTTATCCGGGAACCGAAGCCGCTTTGCTGCTGGCCATCGCCAATCTGTTGCTCAGGGAAGGCACGTTCAACCGTGACTTCGTCCGTCGCTGGGTCAACTGGCAAGAATTTCTGCGCGAAGAGCGCCCGCAGTCGTCTGACACCTTCGAGG
>JBBWZK010000217.1:0-16309 GCA_039648975.1 Blastocatellia bacterium | reverse complement strand
CACGCAATCCGCCTTCTTCGAGTTCGAGGATGCCGTCGATGGTGCAGCCGGCGGGCGTTGTTACCGTATCTTTGAGCTTGGCCGGATGCTCGCCGGTTTCGAGCACCATCGAACCCGCGCCGACGACGGTTTGCGCCGCCAGTTCCGTAGCCACGTCGCGCGGCAGCCCGACCTTGACGCCCGCTTCGGCGAGCGATTCGATCACAATGTAAATGAACGCCGGGCCGCTGGCCGATAACCCTGTGATCGCATCCATGTGCTTCTCATCAGCGACAACGGTGCGCCCGACCGCGTCAAAGATGAATTTCGCCAGCGCCACATGCTCGCGTCCGGCGTTGCTGCCGGGCGCGATGCCGGTCATGCCTTTCTTCAACAGGCAAGGCGTGTTCGGCATGGCGCGAATCACCGGCACCGGCGCGGACAGATGTTTCTCGATAAACGCCGTGCTCACAGACGCAGCTACCGAAATCAACACCTGCGACGGACGCAGCGCGTCGCTGATTTCCGAGACCACACGCGGCACCGTCTGCGGCTTCACGGCAAGAATGATAATGTCTGCCGACTCCGCCGCCATCTGGTTTGATAAGGTGCCGGCAACGCCGAAGCGTTCGCGCATCTGCTCAAGGCGTTGCTGATGGCCAGCGGTGACGGTAACGTTTGCGACTTCGATCACACCGGCTTCGAGCAGCCCCTTGATGAGCGTTTCACCGAGCTTGCCGCAGCCCAGCACGGCAAGCTTTTTATTCTTCAACATATCGTCCACTCCATCTTTATTGCTATGGCTTTGATAATAGCAGCCCGAACGAGTCAGAAGAAAGCAGGCATCAGTTGCATGGGGCAGGTAACGGGTAATGGAATCGTCAGCCCCATAGGGGCGAGATGTTTATAGAACCGTATGGCCTAAGAATTCCAAGCTCCGTCAGGAGCGTAATGTCGACATTTCGCCCCTACGGGGCTTGTAGGCTCTAGGATACTTCAAACTATAAACATTGCGTCCCTACGGGACTGGACCTGAGCTGAGGACGCGGTATATCAGCAAACGTGATGGACGTCGCCAGTCGCGATGATCTACAAGTTCATTCAACTTTTGCCTTTTGCCTTTTGCCTTTTGCCTTGCCTTCGTGCCGTGCTAGGCTATGGTGAATCAGACGAATACTCATCATAAAAGGCTATTTTCATGTCACGTCACCCAAAGATCAGCAACAACATACTTGAAACCATCGGCCACACGCCGCTCGTGCGATTGAACCGCTTGCCCGCGCCCGGCGCTGCCGAAGTGTTGGTCAAGCTCGAATCGTTCAACCCGATGTGCTCGGTCAAAGATCGCATCGGCGCTTCGATGATTCTTGCCGCCGAACAGGCGGGGCGCATCACGCCCGGCAAGACGACGCTCATCGAACCGACATCGGGCAACACAGGCATCGGCCTGGCCATGGCGGCTGCGGCAAAAGGCTATCGCTTGATTCTCACCATGCCCGATTCGATGAGCGTCGAACGCATTCGCGTCCTCCAGGCGCTCGGCGCTGAAGTCGTGATGACACCGGGAGTGGAAGAGATGAAAGGCGCGATCAGCGCCGCCGAGCAGTTGCTGAAGGAAACCCCCGACAGCTTCATCCCCATGCAGTTCAACAACCCTGCGAACCCGGCAATTCATCGCACGACGACGGCGCTGGAGATCATCGAAGATACGGACGCCTGGCTGGATGCGCTGGTCGCAGGCGTCGGCACGGGCGGCACAATCACAGGCGTCGGCGAGGTGCTCAAAGAGCGATTGCGCGATGTCAAATTGATCGCCGTTGAACCTAAAGATTCGCCGCTGCTGTCGGGCGGCATACCCGGCCCGCATCAAATTCAAGGCATCGGCGCGGGCTTCGTTCCCGCCGTGCTCAATACAGAAATCATCGACCGCATCGTGCCCGTCGAATATGCCGACGCGAAGGCGACGACGCGGCTATTGGCGCGCGAAGAAGGCATCTTGTGCGGCATCTCATCGGGCGCGATCTGCTGGGCGGCGCTGAAGATCGCCGGCGAGATGGGCGAAGGCAAGCGCGTCGTCGCCATTCTGCCCGACTTCGGCGAACGCTATCTGTCAACCGATGTCTTTGCTTTTGATCAAGAGTAATGCTGGCTACAAATGACCGCCCATCCGCCGATGCCTGAAAGACAAACAAGAATCTGCGCAGTCATCACCGAACCGACCGTAGCCGAGGCGCGCGCGGCCATGCAACGCGCTGCCGAGACAGCCGACATGATCGAGTTACGGCTCGATTATCTGCGCGATTTTGACTTCAATGAGCCTGATGGCTTAAGCGCCTTGCTTGACGGCAAACCGCTGCCGGTCATCGTCACCTGTCGCGCAGTTGACGAAGGCGGGCAACAAAAGATTAATGAGGCGGCGCGCCTGCGACTGCTTGCCACATCGTTGCAGCGCGGCGCGGATTATTGCGACATCGAAGCCGCACATTACAACGAAGCTGCCGCCGCGCAACTGGATGCTTCGAGACTGATCGTTTCTTATCACAACTTCAGCGAAACGCCTGATTATTTGACCACCATCTACGAACGCCTGATTCGTTTGCCTGCGGCGGTTCACAAAATCACCGTGCGCGCCAATGACATCAGCGATTCGCTGGAGGTATTCCGCTTGCTCGACCACGCCGCCGCCGCCCGTCGCCCGTTGATTGCCATCGCCATGCAGGAAGCCGGCCTGCTCACAAGAATTCTCGGCCCATCACGCGGCAGCTTTCTGACCTTCGGCTCAACGGCACGCGGGCACGAGAGCGCGCCCGGCCAATTGACTTGCGACGAGTTGCGTTATCTCTACGACATCCAACGCTTGAGCCGCGATACACGAATCGTCGGTATCATCGGCAAGCCGGTTTCACATTCGGCTTCGCCGCTGATGCACAACCGCGCCTTTCGTGAGAGAGGATTGGATTTTGTTTACCTGCCCTTTGAAGTCAACGAGGTTGGCGAGTTTTTCAGGCGGTTCGTCTATCCTGCGACGCGCGAAATTGATTGGCAATTGCGCGGCTTCAGCGTCACCATCCCGCATAAAACGGCGGTCATTCCCTTCCTGGATGAAATGGATGAAACGGCGCAGCAGATTGGCGCGGTGAATACGGTAGTCGTCGAAGGCGACCGGCTCATCGGCTATAACACGGACGCGCACGGGGCAATCGCGCCGCTTGCCGCCATCACAGATTTACAGGGAGCGCCTTGTGCAGTCATCGGCGCGGGCGGTTCGGCGCGGGCCGTCGTCTACGGCCTGCTTGAACGCGGCGCGCGCGTTTCGCTCTTTGCTCGCAACCCGGCGAAGGCCGCTGCGCTGGCCGATGAATTTGGCATCGCGGTTGATCATCTGGATGCGATTGCCGAAAGCGACGCCGAGATCATCATCAACACAACGCCGGTTGGCATGATGAATCATAACGAAGGCGAGAGCAGCATCCCGCGCGCCGCCTGGCGCAATCGCCGGATCGCCTATGATCTAATTTACAATCCGTTGGAGACGCGCTTTCTGGCTGACGCCCGCGAGCAGAGTTGCTTGACGCTCAGTGGCATCGAGATGCTGGCGGCACAGGCGGCGCGGCAATTTGAATTATGGACAGGCCACAAACCGCCTGTTGAGTTATTGCGCGCCGCCGCCCTCGAAAAAGTTTCGCCTCCAAAGTAGCGCAATCTGTTAGATTGCGCAGAGACTCGCGCAGGCGCATTGACCCGCGCAAACTATCCGCCTTGCGCGACATTTAACCAGCGGCTTCCTGCGCCGTCACCGCCGCGAGCAAGCGTTTCAGCGTCGGCGCGATCATATCAATGCCGCGCTCGCCTGCCGCAAAGCCGCGCAGCTTGCCTTCGGCGTCGAACAGATAATAAGCCGGCACAAACCCTTGATCAGTCTGGAACGCATCGCGCAACTGGTGTTCGTTGTCTATCGCGCAAACTTCTTTGATGTCGTATGTCGTAATCGCCTCGCGCACGGCACTCACATCAACGTCTGCGGGATAACGCGGCATGTGAACGGCGATGACGCGCAGGCCGCTCTCTTTATGCGTCTCACGCCATTCGCTGACGCGCGGCAAATTCTCTTTGCAGATGCCGCAGCTCAGCGACCAGAAATGCACGAGCGTCAGCTTGGCCGGCGATTCGGCAAGCACTTCATTAATGTCGCCGTTGACCCACTCGGTCGCGCCGTCAAATGCCGGCATCGGCGTGTTGATTCTCATTGGCATCGTTTCACCCTCGTTTCGATTCTGTAAATCGGAAAAGCGAATGGGCGACAAGGCTTGCGCGCTCATCGCCCATGAATTGAATTAAAGTTGCGGTTTAGCCGTTGATCGTTTTCTGACCCGGACGCCATTCAGCCTGGCATAGACCGCCGGTCTGCAAGGCCTGGACGACGCGCAACGTCTCATCCGCCGAGCGCCCGATGTTCAGATCGTGAACGACTTTGTAACGAAGAATACCTTCAGGATCGATGACGAACAGGCCGCGCAGGGCGATGCCCTTGTCTTCGATCAGCACGCCGTAATCGCGCGCCACGCTGCCTGTGCCGTCAGAGGCCAGCGGGTAACGCAGGCCCTCGACGCCGCCGCTGTCGCGCGCCGTCTTCAACCAGGCGCGGTGCGAATAGACCGAATCGGTCGACACGCCGATGATCTCAGCGTTGATGCCTTCAAAATCGTCGTAACGGTCGCTGAAGGTTGTCAACTCGGTCGGGCAGACGAAGGTAAAGTCGAGCGGGTAAAATAACAGGATGACCCACTTGCCTTTGTAGTCCGAAAGCTTAACGTTCTCGTTCAGCTTCTCGATGTTTTTGGTTGACGCCATGTTAAAATCCGGCGCGGGTTTGCCAATCTGTGCGCTCTCAATTGATGTTGCAGTTGCTGACATCTTTCCTCCCTCAGTTTGAATTGGAATTTCCGGCGGCAAGCGACCTTGCCGCGTCAATGATTGCGTTAGTGCCTGAGCGATTGCGGTCTTAATCCGAACGACAATCGGGACATAAACCGACAAGCGTCAGATGAATCGTTTCGGGCTTGAAGCGCGTCCGTCGCGCCGCCGCGCGCATCAACTCGACGGTCTCCGTCAGATCGAAGTCAACCAGCTTGCCGCAGTGCCTGCAAACGGCATGATCGTGCCGCCTGGTTTCGCTGTCGTAACGGCTGGCTGCATTGCCGAAGGTGATCTCCAGAATCAGCCCGGCGTCCTTCAGGTAGCGCAGCGAGTTATAAACGGTGGCATAGCTGATGGTCGGCAGGCGTTTTTTGGCCTGCTCGAAAACATCAGCGGCGGTCGGGTGATGTTCCGTCTCGTTGACGACTTGCAGCACGACCTCGCGCTGCCGCGTCAGGTTGGCCTTCTGGCTTGCCATGCCCGGCGTCTTCTTTTGAACTACCATAACAATAATTAGAATAAGTCTAAATCTAATTCTTGTCAAATGGCTATGGGGAAATTCAGAAAACATGATGCTGGCCCGATCTTGCCGGTTCGCCTTGACTTCGACAAGCGGTTGGCATAAATCATAAGCAGGTGCAGTTAAATCTATTTATGGAGGAATGCCAATGGCTGTAGAAGTAGGCGACCAAGCGCCCGACTTTGAATTGCCGAGCCACAACGGCAGCAAAGTCAAACTGTCCGACTTTCGCGGCAAGAAGAACGTCTTCATTGCGTTCTACCCGCTGGCCTGGACACCCGTTTGAACCGTGCAAATGCCCTCGTATGAGGCTGACCTCAGCCGCTTCGAGGAGCGTGATACCCACGTGCTGGGTATATCGGTTGACTCCGTCCCCTGCAATAAAGCCTGGGCCAAGAGCCTCGGCGGCATCACCTACGATCTCCTCTCAGACTTTGAACCCAAAGGCGCAGTGGCGCAACTGTACGGCGCTTTGCGGCCCGAAGGCTACTCAGAGCGCGCGCTGTTCGTTGTAGACAAAGACGGCAAACTTGCCTACAAGGACATTCACGAAATCGGCGACCAGCCCGACAACGAAGTCATCCACGACGTGCTGAGAAAGCTCGATTGACTCGTAGACGCTTGCGATACGGAAGGATGAACTTTGCGTCGGCTAACACCTATCCGTTGGATCATTGCCGCGCCGGTTCATCCTTCCTGAATCATCCCAGGTTAAGAGGACTCTTCTATGTCCCAACTCTCAAGAAAATGCGTGCCCTTCACTCCATTTGACCGCGAGCTCGCGCGTGCGACGGTTGCCATCGTCACGGCGGCAGGCGTCCACCTGAAAGATCAACCACCGTTCAACATTGCTGACGAACTGGGCGACCTCACCTATCGCATTATTGGCGCGGACGCGCAGGCCGGCGATTTAATGGTCACGCATCATCACTACGACCACGCGGACGCGGATCGCGACATCAATGTCGTCTTTCCCATTGATGCGTTGCGCGCTTTGCTGGCTGAAGGATTCATCGGCGGCGAGGCCCGCGAGCACATCGGATATATGGGTTACACGATGCAACTCAAACGCATGTATGAAGAGACCGCGCCGCAGATCGCTGAAGAGATAGACAGAAAATCGCGCGCCGATGTGGTGATCTTAACCGGCGGCTGACCGAACGTTTGTCACCGCACGGTCGTTGCGGTTCAACGTGAAATCGAAATGCGCGGCATTCCGACGGTGTTGATTACGGTCAGCCCTGAGGTCTCGAAACAGATGCGCCCGCCGCGCGCCTTGTATCCTGTAGGTTTCAAGATCGGCAACTCACGGGGCCGACCTGAGAGGGCGGACTTGCACAAAAAAGTCTTGCGCGATGCCTTGAGCTTATTGCAGGGCCTGCCGTATCCCGGTGAAATCATCGAACGCGAATATCCGGAATACGGCGCAGAAGAATAGACACGGAAAGGGGAAGACAGCCATGCCTAGGGCTTCGGCTTTTCCTTCAGCAGATCGCCGATCTTATCGTAGAGCTTGCCGCCGCGCAGTCCCGCCGCGCGGATGATCCCCTGCTGATCGATCAGGAAAGTCATCGGAATCGAATGAACGCTGTAAAGCTGTGCGATGCGGTTGCCCCAGCCTTTGCCGTCGTAAAACTGCGGCCAGGCGACGCCTTCTTCTTTGACGTACTGCTCAAACGCTTTGCGGCTGTCGTCCAGATTGATGCCGATAAGGACAAAGTTCTCCTTTTGATACTTGCTCCATATTTTTTTGACCGCCGGCATCTCGGCGCGACATGGGCCGCACCAGCTTGCCCAGAAATCAAGCAAAACGATTTTGCCTTTGAACTTATCCAGCGATAGCTCTTCGCCTGTAGCTGAAGCGACTTTGAACGGCAGGGCAAAGCGTTCGCCGGCCAGTTTCGGATTGGCAATCACCGCTTTGACCGCTTCCGCTTCAACGGCATCCGGGCTCTTTTCGATATAGGTCTTCAGCGCCGCGATGCCTTCATCCAGCTTGCCGGCTTTGATGAGCGCGTAGCCGAGATTGTAATAAGACTGAACGAATTTGCCGTTGCTGGTTTCAATGGCGCGCTTGAACATGGCGGCGGCCTCGTCGAGCAACGATTTGTCGTCGGCAAAATACAGCGCGACGCCTGCAAAGTTGTACAACTCGCCCTGGCGGGGCGAAGTCAATTCAGCGCCCCGGCGAAAGGCGGCGGCGGCTTCTTTATACTTGTTCATCTGTAGATCGACCTGGCCGATGAACGAGAAGCAGTCGACGCATTGATCATTCTTGAGCTTCGCGGCGCGGGTGAATTCTTTGACCGCGTCATCCAGCCTGCCCTGGCGCAACAGGAGGCGCGCCTGTGTGAAGGCTTTGCCGAACTCGTCATCCGTCTCGAATGCCGGATTGTGAAAGGTCTCCTGGCCGTATGCAGCAACGGCCAGCAGGCCAGCCGTAATCATAGCGAAAAGGCAATGGCGAATAGTCGTCTTCATCATAAATCCTTTGCAGGTGGCGCGGCGCATATGGCCTGGATATTGGCTGGCCGCGTCAATTGAGTTGTAGTTCAATGGCGCTCCTGGACTGATTGGCGTCGAGGCGAGCGCCGATGAGCTTGAGACCCTGTGCCTGAACCACACCGTCAGGCACGATGAAGAATAACATTCCCTGCCGCGATTCGCCTATAGCTAACGGCCTGGTCGCGTCGAACGCATAGGCGGCGAAGTCTTCCTGCGATTCTTTGTAAGCCGGTTTGCTGTAGGTCGAAATCTCGTAGTATTTGATCAATCGTTTGAAGGCGCGTTTGGCTTCGGCGGCTTGGTAAGCATGACCATCAATGGCGCGCACCGTGAAGCGCGCTTTGCGCAGATCGAGCGGCTGCGCGGTTCGATTGGTAATCGTTAGGTTGACCGGCAGAATGCCTGCCAGAATCAGGTTGGCGTCAAACGTCGCTAAAAGGAAATCTTCATCGCGCACGGCGGCGGCTTGCATACGGATGCCTGGCGTTTCGCCAACCGGCGCATTCGTAATGGCCGGCAAAGCAACCTGCGTTTTGACCTCGAACGGCTTGCCGCCACAGCCTGCCAGCATGGTCAATATCAGACAACAGGCAAGAAAAGCGATGAAAGAATGGCGCTTCACTCCAGAAGGCTCGCAGGCAGGGAATGACGGGGATGTGCTGCGCACGCGGCGGCAGCACAGAGAACGCTCCACGTAATCTCCGTGTCGCTGTGCCTCTGGAGTTGAGGCCGTCGGCAATTCCATCAAATGCGCCAGCTTTGCCATCAGGCTGATGCTAGTCGAGCGGCTTTTGAGTGTCAACTTGCGGCGGTTTCCGGCGATGTGCTAACGTGAATGTTTTAAGCACCCGGCGGGTTTCTCAACTATGTGAAGCGCGCTTTGAATATAGACGGCGAATTACAGGCGAGCCCTCGATTATGATCCGAGCTTACAAAGGCATCACGCCGCAGATTGCGCGCACGGCATTCATTGAATCCAGCGCACAGATCATTGGCGACGTTCACATTGGCGAGCAGTCGAGCGTCTGGTTTAACTGTGTATTGCGCGGTGACGTTCATTACATACGCATTGGCAGCTTCACGAACATTCAAGACGGCACGATCATTCACGTGACCAACGGGCGCTTCGCTACGATCATTGGCGACTGCGTCACCGTCGGGCACGCGGCGGTGCTGCACGGCTGCACGATCAAAGATCGCGTGCTGGTCGGCATCGGCGCAATCGTCCTTGATAACGTCACCGTTGGCGCGGAATCGTTCATCGCCGCCGGCGCGCTGGTCACGCCGGGAACCGTCATTCCGCCGCGCTCAATGGTTATGGGATCGCCTGCCAAAGTGCGGCGCGAAGTCACTGACGAAGAGGTCGCGCTAATCAACCGGCACTGGCAGAGCTACGTCGAATATAAGGCGACTTATCAAGCGGAATATGGCGGATGATTGATGAGGTAGACAACACACAGGATATTTATGCTTGACACTTTGGGAACATTGAAACGCACGCACTATAGCGGCGAGCTTCGTCCGGAGCACGCCGGAGAGATGGTTCGCTTGATGGGCTGGGTACACAACCGGCGCGATTTCGGCAAATTGACTTTCGTTGATTTGCGCGACCGTGAAGGCGTCGTGCAAGTGGTCTTCGATGAAGAGAAGAATCCCGAAGCGCACCAGCGCGCCAAGGAGTTGCGCAATGAATACGTGATTGCGGTTATCGGCAAAGTGGTGATGCGCGATAAAGATCAAAACAACCCGAAGATCAAGTCGGGCCGCGTCGAAGTCAAAGCGCGCGAGCTTTATATTCTCAACGAAGCGAAGACGCCGCCGTTTACGATGGATTCGACGCGCGAGAACGAAGAAGTGCGCCTGAAGTACCGCTATCTCGATCTGCGCCGCGAGAAGATGCAGTACAACATACGGCTGCGCCACCGCGCCACCATCGCCGTCAGAAAGTATATGGACGAGCGCGGCTTTTACGAGATCGAAACGCCGATGCTCATCAAGACGACGCCGGAAGGGGCGCGCGATTACATCGTGCCGAGCCGCCTGTTTCCGGGACGCTTCTACGCGCTGCCGCAGTCGCCGCAGATTTTCAAGCAACTGCTGATGGTCGCCGGCTATGACAAGTATTTCCAACTCGCCCGCTGCTTCCGCGACGAAGACTCGCGCGCCGACCGGCAGCCGGAGTTCACACAGATCGACCTCGAGATGAGCTTCATACGACCCGACGATCTGTTCAAGGCGCTCGAACCGCTGTTCGCTGAACTGGTGAAGTTGATCGAGGTAAAGATCGAGCTTCCCTTTCCGCGCTTGAGCTATACGGAGGCCATGCGCCGCTATGGCACGGACAAGCCGGTCACACGCTTTGCGATGGAGTTGCAAGATTTGAGCGAGGCGCTTGCCGGCACAGACTTCACGCCTTACAAGACGGTGCTCGAAGCCGGCGGGCAGGTCAAGTGCATTACGGTCAAAGGCGGTGCGAAGTATTCGCGCAAGCAACTCGATGAGTTGACCGAGATTGCCAAACGTTATGGCGCAAGCGGCATGGCGACCATCAAGATCAGTGACACCGGCGAAGTGTCGTCGTCGCTCGCGAAAGCCATGGGCGAAGAGAAAGTCGCAGAACTGGCTTCCAGAGCCGCGTGCGCGGCGGGCGACTGTATGCTTATTGTCGGCGGCAAGCCGTCGGTCGTCGCCGCGTCACTCAGCGCATTGCGGCTTGAAGTCGCCGAGCGCGAGAATCTGATCGACCAGAGCAAGTTCAATTTTCTATGGGTGGTTGATTTCCCTATGTTCGAGTACCACGAAGACGATGACCGGTGGTACGCCATGCATCATCCGTTCACCAGCCCGCACGATGAAGATTTGCCGCTGCTTGAGAGTGATCCCGGCAAGGTGCGCGCCAAAGCTTACGACCTCGTATTGAACGGCACAGAGTTGGGCAGCGGCTCGATCCGAATCCATTCGCGCGATTTGCAGCGGCGCATCTTCAGCGTGCTCGGCATGACGGAAGAGGAGACGCGGCAGAAGTTCGGCTTCCTGTTGGACGCGCTCGAATACGGCACGCCGCCGCACGGCGGCATCGCCTTCGGCTTTGATCGTTTAATGATGCTGCTGGCGCGCGAGAAGTCCATACGCGATGTCATGGCCTTTCCGAAGACGGCGAGCGCCACAGACCTGATGAATGATGCGCCCGGCCCGGTCTCCGAACAGCAACTGCGCGAGTTGCACATTCGCATCGTCGATTGACGGGTGAGTCCGCAACAACACAGCTTAACGACAGAGCCACGGGATGTCACCATAGCATCCCGTGGCTTTCGTGTTTTCAGAAGCCGCTCGGCAATTTGACCTCTAAAAGAAATAGGCATACAGTTACAGGCAGCTGCCCGTACCCACCCTGGAGGAAGCCATGCGACGACTCACCTGCTGTATGACTATAGTCACTTTCATCTTTGCCAACTCATGCTCTGTTCTCGAACCACGCCCGGCATTGCCGTTCACAAGCCTGAGGATGGCGGCCAGCGCGGCGGCCCCGGAAGACATCGTTTCCCTGCCCTTCGATACGCCCGTGGCCGGCTCTATTCCGCCGCGCCATCCTGAGATGTGCCGGCTGGCGACCACACAATATGTGGTTCAATACCCCGGCGGCGCGACGCGAATCAAGATAGAAGTTAGTGCTGCTTCCGACCTGGCCATCTACGCACGCTTCGAGCAGAGGGTGGCCACGGAGAACGGTAGCATTATTGCCGATTTCTCGGCCGCAGCGAGCCAGCCGTTTTACTTCCCTGTGAGGGGGCCGCATCTATTCGAGGCGGGCACCTACTTCATCGCCCTGGCCAACTGCGGATCAGAACAGGCGGACTATACCATCCAGGCGAGGCTGCTGACGCCGACCGACGCCGACACCGCAGCGGTGACGCCTGAAACCTCATTCGGCGCAATTCCTGCCGCTATGCCGGGTCTCTGTTCGTTGGGCCGAACGCAATACAGGGTCACTACCCCTGGGGTCGGCCCTTGTGGTAGCGGCATTATAACTTTCGTCGGCGCATTCAGTAATCAAAACATCAACCTGTATATCCGGCGTGATCAGCGAGTGGCCGTAGAAGATGGACGAATCGTTGCCGATCTGGCGACGCCCTCTCCGATGAGTTCTCAGGCTATTATCTTATCGTCGGGCGGCACTTACTTCATCGCCGTCGGTAACTGTTCGGCAGAGACGGCGAATTACACCGTCGCGCTTAACATAGCTGTCGTCGACCCGGATTTTGGGCCGCTTGTCAATGGCTGCCGGCTCACGCGCAATCCTTCGGGGGCATATGTCTTGACGGTTTTCGGCGCGGCTATCAAAGCAGGGGCGACAGTCACGGTCGGCGGTGTGAGGCCCAAGAAGATCCAGTTCATCGAGCTTGAGCCCGGATCACCTAACACTTACCGGACGATTCGCCTGGTGAAGAAGTTCTGCGGCGGCTTGCCCGGCAACATCATCGTCACTAACCCAGGCTCCTGTGGCGGTAGTGGTGTGCCGTTCTTCTGTAATGAAGTTTGCGCCAATTAAATCGGCTTACGATGGGATGTAGGGCAAGCGGTGCAATTTGGAGTGCGGCGACTGGTCACCGCTATGCCGCATTCGATTGCAATAAAGCAGCGACCAGTCGCCGCACTCCAAAACAGGCCGCTTCTCCTATGCCCTACACCCATGTGAAATCCGATCTAAACGGGTATCCTGGGAAAGGCTCCAAGCGCTCGTCAGCGTTACCGTCATACGGGTCTAGAAAGAGGCGAACCGGTGAAGATACTCGCGGGTGCGCGCGGCGATGTCGCCGGTTGCATATAAATCAGCGATGACGGCGACGCTCCCTGCGCCGCCGGCGAGGATTGCCGGCGCAGTATCTAAGGTGATGCCGCCGATGGCTACCAGCGGTTTCGTCAGGCGAGTCTTTAATTCACGAATGAGTTCAGGGCCAACCACCGGATCGGGATTGGCTTTCGTTGTGGTTTGAAAGACAGGCCCGACGGCAATGTAATCCACCGGCGTGGAATCGGCTTCTATAGCCTGTTTCACGTTATGCGTCGAATAACCGACAATACGGTTTGCGCCGATCAGCGCCCTTGCTCGCGCAGGCGGCAAATCGTCCTGGCCGAGATGCACGCCATCGGCATCTACGGCAATAGCGATGTCCAGGCGATCATTAATGATGATCAGAACGCCGAGCGCGCGGGCGACCTGCACGGCTTTAAGCGCGGCTTCATAAAACTCACGCGGCGTCGCCACCTTTTCGCGCAACTGCACGAAGGTCGCGCCGCCTGCCGCCAGCCGTTCGACCTGTTCGGCGTGGGTCAATCCTGTGAGGCGGGCGTCAGTGATGGGATAGAGTCTGGGCAGCGTCAAGGTCATCGCTTCTGATCACGGCGAGAATCATTCTGCGGCACTCGCTTTTTGCTCGGGCTTCTTCGCAGCTTTCACGGCGATGAACCGTTCCATGAATTTCGTCGATAGATTGCCCGCCCGAAAATCGGCATCGGCGAGAATCCGTTGATGCAGCGGAATGCTCGTTTCAATGCCCTCGACGATGAACGCCTCAAGCGCCCGCTGCATTCGGGCGATGGCTAGTTCGCGCGTGCGGTGATGCACAATCAACTTGGCAATCAGCGAATCGTAATGCGGCGGCACGACCCACCCCGGATAAGCCGCCGTATCGACGCGCACGCCCGGGCCGCCCGGCAGGTTCAACGCCGTAATCAAGCCGGGCGATGGCGCATAAGTCGTCGGCGATTCGGCGTTGATGCGACATTCAATCGCGTGGCCGCTGAAGACGATGTCTTGCTGCTCGAATTCGATAGGGTGGCCATCGGCAATCAATATCTGCTCGCGCACCAGGTCGGTATTCGTCACCATCTCGGTCACAGGGTGCTCAACCTGTATGCGCGTGTTCATCTCCATGAAGTAATAGTTCTGGTTTTCGTCAAGCAGAAACTCCATTGTGCCGGCGCTGACGTAGCCGATCTCGCGGCATGCCTTCACCGCCGCTTCGCCCATCTCTTTTCTTAGCGCCAGCGTCAGGGCCGGCGACGGCGATTCTTCGATCAGCTTCTGATGGCGGCGCTGGATCGAGCATTCGCGCTCGCCTAAGTAAACGACATTGCCAGAGGCATCGCCGAGCACCTGTATCTCGATGTGGCGTGCGACCTCAATATACTTTTCGATATAGACCGCAGGGTTGTTGAATGCGGCTTCGGCCTCGTGTTGCGCCGCCGGCAGCGCCGCGAGCAGTTCCTCCTGATTATGGACGATGCGCATGCCGCGTCCGCCGCCGCCGGCGGACGCTTTGATGATCACTGGATAGCCGATCTTTGCAGCGATGCGCGCCGCTTCGGCTTCTTCTTCGATGATGCCGTCATAGCCGGGCGTGATGGGCATGCCGGCAGCTTTCATGGTGGCGCGCGCCTGAGCCTTGTCGCCCATCAGCTTGATGCTGTCTGGGCGCGGCCCTATGAAGGTAATGTTACAGGCTTCACAGACTTCGGCAAAATAAGCGTTCTCGGCCAGAAAGCCATAGCCGGGATGTATCGCATCGACGTTAGTAATTTCCGCCGCAGAAATGATGGCAGGGATATTCAGATAACTTTTGGCCGCCGGCGCGGGGCCGATGCAGATGGCTTCGTCGGCGAAGCGCACATGCAACGAATCACGGTCAGCTTCCGAATAGACCGCGACGGTGGGAATGCCGAGTTCCTTGCACGCCCAGATGATTCGCGTGGCAATCTCGCCGCGATTGGCGATGAGGATTTTCTTAAACATAAGAAGTCAGGAGTCAGGAGTCAGGAGTCAGGAGTCAGAATAAAACGGAGGCGGCAACCGACTTCTTCTATTCTATCTTCTGACTTCCGACTTCTAGGGTTTTATCCCAAACAACGGCTGGCCGAATTCGACGGGCTGGCCGTTTTCGACGTAGATTTTGACGATTTCGCCGGTGGTTTCCGCCTGAATCTCGTTCATCAATTTCATCGCCTCGATGATGCAGACGACCATGTCAGGCTCGACATAACTGCCAACCCCGACGAACGGCTCGGAATTCGGCGAAGGAGAGCGATAAAACGTGCCGACAATCGGCGATTTGATGATGTTGATCTGCGCGTCGGGAAGCGCCGGCTCGGCTTTCGCGGGCGGCGCAGAAAGGGTCGCCGGCTGCTGTGTGGGCGCGGCGGCGGGCGCAGGAGGTGCGGTCGTAACGGGCATTGGCGCGGAGAGGACAACCGACGTTGGCGCAGCCTGAATGACCGGCGGCTCTTTGAAGCGGCTGACGTGCAGCCGAAAGCCTTCGTGCTCAATCTCGAACTCGGCGAAGCCTTTTTCGCTCACCAACTCGATCAGCTCTTTGACCTCTTTCAAGTCCATTGCTTGCCCTCACCCTTTTGGGTTTCTAGTTTTTAGTTCCTGGTTTCTGGTTGAGCGCAGCTGGCTTTGGCTTTCCCCAAACTAGAAACCAGGAACCAGAAACTATCACGTCGAGCCAACAAGCGAGTGCCTCAACCGCGCGCGGCTGAGGCTCTCAGCATTCTGTCGAAGGCTCAACCAACTGCCCGCCTGCTGACGCCGCGCGCGTTGGTCAGGCTTATGCTTTTGGTTGATCTTTTCTGAAACGACCGAGCAGGCCGCGCTTCTTCTTGGCTTCCGGCTTGGCTTCTTCCTTCACGGGTGCGGCTTCGCTGCCGATCAGTTCGATTAAAGCCATCTCAGCGCCGTCGCCGCGCCGCGGGCCAAGCTTGAGAATGCGCGTGTAACCGCCGGGCCGGTCCGTGTAGCGCGCGGCGATCTCGTCAAACAGCTTATCGACTGCCGCGACGCCTGCCGTGCGCGGCGCGCGTGGGCGCTTGTAGCCGCCATCGGGCGTGCGGCTGCTGTTGCCGCTGTGAAAATAAGCCACCGCTTGACGACGCAGATGCAGCGCCTGCTCAGGGCCTTCGGCGGTCAGCGCGCGCTTGCCCAGCGTAATGACGCGCTCGGCGAACGGGCGCAGTTCTTTGGCTTTCGGAAGCGTCGTAATCAACCGCTCCTTGACTATCAGCGAGGTGCAGAGATTGCGCAGCAGAGACAGCCGGTGCTCCGTCGTGCGCCCCAGTTTTCTATGAGCCACTTTATGTCGCATATCAAACCCCAGAAAGAAAATGATGAACAACAGAGGCTAGGGGCTAGGGACTAGGGGCTAGCTAGGAATTGCTCTAGCCTCTAGCCTCTAGTCCCTAGCCTCTTCTCCTAGGCGGTGGCCTCGTCAATCAGCCGCCCGTGATCGTCGAAGCGCATGCCGAGATGCAGGCCCATGGACTGCAAAATCTCTTTGATCTCGTTCAGCGACTTGCGCCCGAAATTCTTGGTCTTGAGCATTTCGGCTTCGC
>JBBWZK010000161.1:0-8531 GCA_039648975.1 Blastocatellia bacterium | reverse complement strand
AATGAATGCGATTCGTTTCACAAGTCCTACTTGTGGATTGAAGATCATCTAAAGCCAGTCTGTCGAAGCATGGAAGTCACGACAGAACGTCGATCTGCAACAATGGTGCATTTGATTGTCAGCCGCTGGCCCGCGTTTATCGTAATGTGCCTGACTACTGCTCTAAATCAGAGGGCAAGGGAAAGGCAGACTCGCTTATATGGAGTGCGGTGACTTCTCACCGCTTTGCGTCATCGCCTTTGCACAAAGCGGCGACTTGTCGCCGCACTCCAAAAGCTGCCGCCGTCCCATTCTCATGCCGTTTAATTTAGCTGCCATCAAGCGCGGGCAAAGACTTCGCGCTCTTCGCCGAGATCGCGGGCCGCCGGCGTGATGATCGTCCGGGCGTTGACGTGAATCTTTTCGCGCGCGGCGATGGCTCGGCGCACGTCTTCTTCGCAAACGAAATCATAAATCGCCGGCTTCACCACGCCATTGCCTGATGCCGTCGGCGCTGGTGGCGACACGGGCGGCTGCGTCATAGGCGGCGAAGGTAATTCAGATGATACTGGCGATGCGGGCGCGCTTGGCGGCGGGGTGAACGGCAGGGCGGATGGCGCGGGCGGCTGTGGCGCATGAGAATGAGAGGGCGCGTGGCGTTCGGCCAGAAAACGATCCACCAGCGCCGCTATCGCCGCGCGATCAACCGTCAAAGGTTGCGCAGGGCGTGCGATGGCGCGCTCGCTCGCTGCCGCCTGATTGATGGGCTTCGTCTCAAAAGCGATGCGCTTCACATCAACCAGGTGGCGCGGCGAGATATTATCGGAAGTGACATTGCCGCCCCACGAGCCGCACCCCAAGGTCATCGATGGTTCGAGGTCGGTCGTAAAGCCAATCGCGCCGTGCGTCGAAGGGCTGTTGACGATGACGCGCGACACGGGCATGCGTATGCCATATTCCTTTGCCGCCTCGCGGCTGCCTGTGTGAATCGAAGCCGTGTGCCCCATGCCGCCATAACGCAGGATTTGCGCGCAGCGTTCGCTGCCTTGCTCCAGATTATCAACGACGTAATAAGCCAGTATCGGCGACAGCTTCTCCATAGACAGCGGATGGTCGCGGCCCACGCCATCAAGCTCGCAGATCAGCACGCGCGTGCCTTCGGGCACACGAAGTCCAGCCATCTCGGCAATCGTCTTGACGCTCTTCCCGACGATCTTCGGATTCAGCGTATTTGTAGCCGTCGCTACAACTCGCGCCAGCGCCGCTTTCTCTTCCTGATTCAAAAAGTACGCGCCTTCGGCCAGCAGACGCTCGCGCACCTCGGCATCAATCGCCCGCTCGGTGACAATCGCCTGCTCTGAAGAACAGATGGTGCCGTTGTCGAAGGTCTTGCCGGTGAGAATGTCTTTCACGGCTTTGGTGACGTTCGCCGAGTGCTCGATCATTGCCGGCACATTGCCGGGGCCGACCCCGAACGCAGGCTTGCCTGATGAGTAAGCCGCGCGCACCAGGCCGATGCCGCCGGTCGCTAAGATAACCGCCGTGCGTTTGTGCTTCATCAACTCCTGCGTGCCTTCGATAGTCGCCAACGTCATGCAGCCAACCGCGCCCTGCGGCAGGCCTGCGGCTTCGCCCGCCGCGCGCATGACTTGCGCCGTCTCGTTGATCGAATTGGCGGCTGACGGATGCGGACTGAGCACGACTGCATCGCGCGCTTTAATGGACACGAGAATCTTGAAGATGGCCGTTGACGTGGGATTGGTTGAAGGAATGATGGCGGCGACGACGCCGCGCGGCGAGGCGACTTCGATGATCGTTTCGGTTTGCTTGAGAATGCCGACGGTGCGCATCGGCTTGATGAAGTTATAGACCTGTTCGGCGGAAAAACGATTCTTCGTCGCTTTGTCGGCGGCATTGCCGTAGCCGGTTTCCAGGTGGGCCATCTCGCCGAGCCTGTAAGCCTCATTCAATGCGGCGCGCGCCATCACCGCGAGGATGTCATCGATCTTTTCCTGCGAAAACGTGGCGAGCGTTTTTTGCGCTTCATAGGCCCGCTCGACCAGCTCGCGCGCTTGCTCGACCGATTGCGATTGCCTGTCGCTGCTCATAGCTTTAGTTCCTGGTTCCTGGTTCCTGGTTCCTAGTTGTTTGCTGTTCGGTCAAACCAGAAACTAGGAACCAGGAACCAGAAACTCGTTTTACTTCACACGATCCTTGTTGCCGGATTGCAGCGAGCGTTTGCCGTCTTCCTGCGAGCCGGCGCTGAGTTGTTTGGCGTCGGCGCCGCCGAGTTGTTTCGCACCGAGGCCGTTAGCGTCGAGCACCTGTTCAAGTTCGCGGTGTGGGCGCGGGATGACGTGAACGCTGACCAGTTCACCGACGCGGCGCGCGGCGGCGGCTCCGGCATCGGTAGCGGCTTTGACTGCGCCGACATCGCCGCGCACGAAGACGGTGACATAACCGCCGCCGATATATTCGCGGCCAACCAGCACGACATTGGCGGCTTTGGTCATCGCGTCGGCGGCTTCGACCGCGCCGACGAAGCCTTTGGTCTCGATCATTCCAAGCGCTTCCATGTTCATAAAGACATCCTCCGATTAAAGCAATTCAACCTGATTGTGAGCGCGAAATAAGGCGAGAAGTCAATGGCTCACTTGAGAGTTGAAACTAACAAACGCACAGGAGCGCGTCAAGCAAACCAATATAGGCAATTGGCGGTTGGTGATCAGTGATCGGTGGGAATTCAGAAGAAAGAACGATACGGGCGGCCTTGCTGTGACCGCCCGCATCGCTTGCTTTCATTTGCTGCTGCTGGCCGATGTGCTGCGCGCCAGCCCGGCGATTTTCGGCAGAATCTCCTGTTCATAGAAGTTGAAGAAGCCTTCCTGATCCGGGCCGACCTGATGCACATAAACGTGATCGAAGCCGGCATCGGCGAACTTCTTGATCATCTCCAGGTGGCGCTCGGCGTCTGGGCCGCAGATGATCTCTTTGGCGACATCTTCCTCTTTGACCATCTTCGCCGCTTGCTCGAAGAAGCGGGGCGTCGGCAGTTCCTGCGACAGTTCGCCCTTGAGGGCGGCATTCGGCCACCACTCGTAAGCTGTCCGTTTCGCCTCTTGCTCATCCGCCGCCCAGCAGACGGTCATCTGGCCGTACTTCGGTTTGCCTTTGCCGCCGGCTTCTTCAAACTTCTGCACGATCTCTTCTTCAGGCGCGGTGCTGACCAGACCGTCAGCGATACGCCCGGCAACCTGCGCCGATGTCGGCCCACTGGCGGCAAAGACAATCGGCGGCGGCTCATCAGGCAGCGTGTAGATGCGGGCGTTTTCGACTGTGTAGTAAAAGCCACGAAAAGTTTTTTCGCCGCCTTCCCAGAGCAAGCGAATCAGTTCAATGGCTTCTTCGAGGCGCTCGGCGCGCTCGTCATGCGGCGGCCACTTGTCGCCGAGAATGTGTTCGTTGAGCGCTTCGCCGGTGCCGACGCCGAGAAAGAAGCGGCCCGGCATCATCGCCGCACAGGTCGCCGCCGCCTGCGCGACGATGGCCGGATGGATGCGAAACATCGGACAGGTGACGCCGGTTCCGAGCTTGAGCTTTTCGGTGACCTGAGCGATGCCGCCGATGACGCTCCAGACAAACGGGCTTTGGCCCTGCTTGTCTATCCACGGGTGGAAGTGATCCGAGATGAGCGCAAACGTAAAGCCCGACTCTTCGGCGCGATGCGCATAATGAACCAGATCATTGGCCGGGTGTTCTTCGCTCGACAGGGCATAACCGATTTCCAGCATGAATGGTTGCTCCTCTTTGGTTGAATGTCTTGCTCACAAGCCCATGCGATTTTGGATTTTGGATTTTGGATTCACGGACATTGGTTTCAGTGCATTTGCTTAAGTCGCATCATCTGCAATCCAAAATCTAAAATCTAAAATCCTAATTAGTCCGCTTGATCACCGAGTTTTTGTTGACGATTGCGCGGGCCAAAAATGGCTATGGCAAAACCGGCGATAAGCAGCAATGCCAGAATCACCACCCACAGCGGGCGCGGGACTATGCCCGACATGCCAACAAAAGCCCAGATGACGATCCACAAGATGACCATCGCGTTGAACCACTTCGACTTCAGTTGACGCCCGCGCGCATCTTCTTCAAAAGCGCGCCGCGCCTCCGCCCTCTTTCTTTCTTCGTCCATCGTTTCGCTCTGCATAATGACCTCCTTAGCTGCGCTCAAACGACTTCGCGTATGCGATCTTTCATCACCGTCTTGATGATTTTCCAGGCATCTTTGTCGCCGCGCAGCATGGCTTCTGCGAACTTCAATGCCTGATCGGTCGTGACCCTGCCGGGCATCGGCGCTTCGTTCTGGTCAATGACGGCTTCGACCAGCGCCGGCCCGTCTTGTGCGAAGGCTTCACGCAAAAGCGTTTCAGCATCGCGCGCTTCCGCGAGCGTGAAGCCGGGCGCGCCGCAGGCACGCGCAAAGGCGGCAAAATCTATCGGCTGCAATTCGATGCCGAAATGCGGATTGCCTTCCATGACGATCTGTTCCCATTTGATCATGCCGAGCGAGTTGTTCTTGAAGATCACGACTTTCACCGGCAAGTTGTACTTCACGAGCGTCGCCATCTCGGCCATCAGCATCGAAAAGCCGCCATCGCCCGCCAGACAAACGATCTGCCGACCGGGATTCGCCACCGCCGCGCCGATGGCATAGGGCAAGCCGTTGGCCATCGACGCCAGCGTTCCCGAAGCTGAGAACTCCATCGTTCCGCGCATCTCGATGTAGCGCGCTGCCCAGGTCGTCACTGTGCCGGTGTCTGTGACGACGATGGCATCGTCGTTGAGAAAACGGTTGACGTTGTAAGCGACGACCTGCGGCTTCATCGGCGCATCGTCGCGCGTGCCGCGCCGGCGCATCAACTCGCGCCATTTCGCCATGTGCTCCTGCATCTTTTCGAGAAAGCGGCGATCCTGTTTCTGCTCAATCAACGGCAACAGTGCATTCAAGACGCTCTTCGAGTCGCCGACCAGGCCAACGTCTACAGGGTGGCGCAAGCCTATGCGTGTCGGATCGATGTCAACCTGTATGGCGCTGGCTTGTCCCGGCTGCGGGTAAAATTCAAGGTAGGGAAAACTACTTCCGATGATGATGAGCGTATCGCAAGCTTCCATCGCATCCTGCGACGGCGCAGTGCCGAGCAATCCGATGCCGCCGGTCGTGTAAGGGCTATCATCAGGGACGACGCCTTTGCCAAGCAGCGGCTTGATGATGACGCCGCCGATGCGCTCGGCCAGTTGCAGCACTTCGTCACGCGCGTCGAGACAGCCGCGCCCGGCAAGGATGATGACCTTCTGGCCTTTGTTGATGAGATTGACGGCTTGCTCGATAACGGCGCGCGGCGGCAGCGGACGGGCCGGCGCAAAGAGATCGCCGCTGTGCCCTGGGAGGTTGGCTTTCGAGCGCACCTCATCGCCGTCGTCCCAGTCCTGAATGTCTTTGGGAATGTTGATGTGCGCCACTGTGCGGCGTGTGAGCGCGGTTTTGACGGCTTCGTCGACGACGTTGGCGACATGCGCAGGCCCCATCACGCGCTCGTTGTAGGCGGCGACGTCCATGAACAGCTTGTCGAGATCAACGTCCTGTTGATAATGCGTGCCGATCAGATCATGAAACGTATGGCCGGTGATGGCGAGCACCGGCTGGCCGTCGAACTTGGCGTCGTAGAGCCCATTGAGCAGATGAATGCCGCCCGGCCCCGACGTGGCAAGGCAAACGCCCAGTCGCCCAGAGTGTTTCGCATAACCGCAGGCGGCGAATGCGGCGGCCTCTTCGTGGCGCACTTGAATAAATTGAATGCGGTCTGCGTGCGTGCGCAAGGCTTCGAAGATGCCATTGATGCCGTCGCCGGGCAGTCCGAAGATCGTCTCAACACCCCAATCAATCAATCGCTCGACGAGCCGATCCGCTACCGTCTTAGCCATCGCGTCTTCTCCTTGTGACTAGTTCGCAAGAACGTCTCAACCAAAAGTTCACAGCATGCAGCAAAGGCTGTGACTGTTTTGCAATCAAGCAGCGCGCGCGCTGTCCGAATGAATTTGATTCGTGTGATTTCTGCACACCTCTGTCGATATTTATCTGAATCTTTTAACCGCCTCTCTCTGTCGTATTGACCAACTCGGTTTTTCTCACGCACCGATTGTGCCATCAAAGTCGTGATGCGTGATGCGTGATTGAATGCACAACGACCCTGTTGCTTGTTAGTGACATTTTCACGCATCACGCATCACGGCTCTGCTTTTGCCTTGTGCCATGCGCGTCTGCTATATTCACGGCGCAAATGTGGCGCGCGTATCTGGCGCTATTGGCTTCCTTCCACAACTAAGCGGAGATTGGATTGATGCTGTTGGGAATCGCCTTCGTCGTCATTGCTTATTTGCTCGGTTCGATTCCATTCGGCTATCTGCTGGTCAAGCATGTATTCGCCAAAGGCGAGGACGTGCGCCACATCGGTTCGGGCGGCATCGGCGCGACCAACGTCTCGCGCCGCGCCGGATGGAAAGGCGGCCTGCTCACTTATGTTTTTGATGTCGCCAAAGGCGCTGCTGCGGTCATGCTGATGCGCCAGGTTGAGCCGGCAGATTATTTCTGGATCGGTCTGGCAGCGGTCGCCGCCATCGCCGGCCACATCTTCCCGATCTTTCTAAAATTCAAAGGCGGCAAAGGCGTCGCTACGGGCGTTGGCGTGTTTCTGATGCTTGCGCCCTATGCCGTGCTGACGACGTTGGTCTTATGGCTGCTGATCGTTTATCGCTGGCGTTACGTTTCGCTTGGCTCTATCCTGGCAACCGCCGCCGTTCCGCTCTGGGTGTGGCTGTATTATGGGCTACTTTTGCCGAACAGTGCGCAGCGCCCGCACCTGACGGCGCTCATCATCGTCGCCTTCGCCGGTTGCGCCTTGATTGTCGCCAAGCATCACGAGAACATCAGCCGCTTGATGGCTGGGCGTGAAAATAAAATCGGCATGCGCGTCTCGCCATCCGAGGCGGCGAGCGGAGGCCAGAGCTAATGTCTGATGAACCGCCGGCAGTCGAGTCGCAGCGCATCGCCGTCATCGGCGCGGGCAGTTGGGGGACGGCCCTGGCGGCGGTGGCGGCGCGCAATCGCCACGCGGTTCGCTTGTGGGCGCGCGAGCCTGAAGTCGCTGAAGCCGTCAACGCCGCACATCGTAATCCATACTACCTTGTTGATTACGAGCTTCCCGGAACCCTACGCGCCACGACTTCGCTCGCAGAGGCGATAGACGGCGCGGGCTTCGTGCTGATCGTCCTGCCGTCACATGCAGTGCGCGAAGTCGTCGAGCAGATGCGTCCGTTTCTCAGCGCCCAACAAACGCTCATCAGCGCCACGAAGGGCGTTGAAAATGGCACGCTCATGCGCATGGATGAAGTCATCGCCGATGTGCTCAAAGGGCGATTCGCGCCGCGCTTCGTGGCGCTGTCGGGGCCGAGCTTTGCGCGCGAAGTGGCGCGTGGCGACCCGACTGCCATTGTCGCGGCGAGCCGCGACCCGCAGTTGAGCGAAGCCGTGCAGCGGCTGTTGAGCGCCAGCGTCTTTCGCGTCTACACCAACGATGACGTGATCGGCGTTGAGTTGGGCGGCGCGGTGAAAAACGTCGTGGCGATTGGTTCGGGCGTCGTGCGCGGCCTGGGGATGGGAACGAACACGGTGGCGGCTATCATCACGCGCGGGCTGGCCGAGATGACGCGGTTGGCCGTCGCGCAGGGCGCGCGCGTTGAAACGATGGCCGGGCTTGCAGGGTTGGGCGATCTGGTGTTGACCTGCACGGGCGAACTGTCGCGCAATCGCCACGTCGGCGTCGAGCTAGGCAAAGGCCGAAGGCTTGCGGAGATCGTTGGCGAGATGCGCGAAGTCGCCGAAGGCGTAAAGACGACGCGGGCAATTTATGAGCTCGGTAAACGATTGAACATTGATATGCCGATCACGGCGAGCATCTATGCTTTGCTTTATGAAGACAAGCCTGCGAGTGACGCCGCTAACGAGTTGATGGGCCGCCCGCTGAAGAGGGAATAGGGGCTAGGGGCTAGGGGCTGGGGGCTGGGGGCTGGAGGCTAGGGCCCAGAGGCTAGTCATGAAAGCTCCAAATCAAGCTCTTTATCAAAAATGCACAAGCCGTAGCCGCGATCCCTTTACTAGCCCCTAGCCCCTAGCCCCTAGCCCCTAGCCCCTAGTTTCTAGCGCCGATGGCGGCGGCGATACTGGCGTTTCTTGTGGACGTGATAGGCTCCGCCCGCGCCTGCGCCCGCGCCTGCGCCGATGACCGCGCCCTTCTTACCGCCGATGATGCCGCCTGCCACCGCGCCAACTCCTGCGCCGATGCCGATGCGCTTGGCGGCTTTGCCCTTGCCCGCTTCGGGATTGCGGTGCCGCCTGCGCCGCTGCGCCGCATCGCCGTCAATCGCAAACGTCACGAGCAACACGCAGATCGCCAGGAACAGGCAAATCAAGTGTCTCACTTTCTTCTGATTCATTG
>JBBWZK010000138.1:0-10181 GCA_039648975.1 Blastocatellia bacterium | reverse complement strand
CCTCCTTTACATCGGCATCGCCGCGCTTGCGCCTCCGGCGTTCGCATTGTTCTGGTGGAAGCGCACGGGACGCGGCAAAGAGAGTGGGGGAGTGGGGGAGCGGGAGAGTGGGGGACAGGAAGCCGCTGACGAACATACATCTTTTCACCCCCTCACCCCCTCACCCTCTCTCCCTCTCTCTGCGTCGCCGCGTCCCCGCGTCGCAATTTCCCCGCGTCACGCTCAACGCTCGGCTTGCGGCGGTATCACTCGCCGTGATGATGACCACGCCGCTCTACGTGCCGGTGACGCGCTACATTCCCGTGTTGCAGGTGATTCGCGTCGCCGTGCGCGCCAGTGTGATCTTTCATTTTGCGGCGGCGGCGCTAGTGGCACTGGGCGCGGATTTGTTGATGCAGGCAGGCCGCGATCTGCTCGACGGGTTTGCCAAACTTGCACGGCGATTCTTTTATGCCGCCGCCGGCTTTGTGGTGATCGCTACAGTTGCAGCGTTGGTGATGAAAGCGACAGGCTACGCGGCAGAGAGCGAAGCGCACGGCTGGCAGGCTTATCTTCGCAAATCGGCTGCCGTGCTGATTAACCAGTTCCTGCCGCCCGATGCAGGCATCCTTATGCCGCTCATTCTGCTGGCGATAGTCGCGGCGCTGTTCCGGTTGGCGAGCCGTGGCCGCATGAGCCGGCAGGCGCTCGTCGCCTCGCTCGCCGGTTTGCTCATCGCCGACTGTTTCTGGTTGAGCGGGCAATTCAATCAGTCGTTCGCACGTTCGCGCGTTTATCCGGCAACCCAGATCACCAGTTTGTTGCGCAGCCTGCCGCCGGGCCGCGTACTCGTCGTGCCTGCTGATCTGGAATCGAATCGCCGCGTTTCATCGAGCGAAGACAAGATCATCGCGCCGCCGAATACGTTGCTGCCGTATCAGATTCCAACCGTCGCCGGCAAGAATCAGCAATTCCCTCGATGGTATCGCGAATACGCCGCGCTCATCGAACCGCAGCCGAATCTGAGCCACGTCGTCTTCAACGAACCGCGTTCGCGTTTCTTCGACCTGCTCAACGTGCGCTATGTGATGACGCACGCCGATACGCCGCTTGCCGGATATGATCTGCTGGCCACGGCTGAAGGCGTTGCGGTCTACGAAAACAAAACGGCCTTGCCGCGCGCCTTCTTTGTTGATCGAGCCCGCGAAGCGACAAGCCACGCCGACGCGCTTGATAGATTACGCGATGCATCATTTGACGCGCGCCACGAAGTGGTAATCGAAAAAGCCATCGGCAAACTCGATGATGCCGGGCATTCATCCGTTGAGATGCAAGCGAGCGCCGATGCCGCCGTCGCTATCGTCGAAGATCAACGTAATCGCGTTGTGATGGAAACAGCCAACCCTCAGAATGCGTGGCTGGTGTTGAGTGATAACTATTATTCGGGCTGGCGAGCGACGATTGATGGCAACGCGACAGAGATTTTTCAAGCCAACGGTACGATGCGCGCCGTCAAAGTTCCAGCCGGTCGCCATATGGTATCATTTGTGTTCTTGCCGCTCGTTTTCAGGGCTTCGCTTATCGTGAGCCTCATCGCAACGGCGGCGCTCGGCGGTGGATTGGCGATTGCGGCGATGCGACGCCGTCGAAACGAGCAGGAATCAGTGGAAGCTTTTGATTAACGCAGAGGACGCAGGGGACGCAGAGAAGGCCTTCAGCGTTCCTCTGCGTCCTCTGCGTTAGAAAATAATTTAGCGGGAGCAAACCGCCACGATTTACGGCAAGATCAAAAAGACCGTCAAGCATACGCTGATCTTCGGCATCGGCAGCGTCGTCAACAGCGCCTTCGGGCTGGTGCTCGTGCCGCTCTACACGCGCTATCTGCGCGCCGCCGAGTTCGGCGTGCTGTCGCTGCTGACGATCACCCTGACGCTCATCACCATCGTTTTGAAGTTCGGCCTCAATCAAGCCTTCTTCCGCCATTATTACGACAGCGAAGACCCTGCACATCGTCGCCGCATCGTCGGCTCGACGCTCGGCTTTCTCCTCGTTTCATCGGTGATCTCGACCGGCTTGCTCTACTTCGTTGCGCCGCAGGTATCGTGGCTAGTCTTTTCAGGCGACGCCTCGCACGCGGGCCTCCTGCGCCTGATCTTCTTCATCAGCTTCTTTGAAATCATCTCGGTCATCCCGGATTCGATCCTGCGGGCGAACTTCAAATCGGCGCATTACTCGGCCCTCAACATCACGGCTTTCGTCTTTCAACTCGCGGTCATCTGTTACCTGGTGATCTTCGTTGATGCGAGCGTTGAAAACGTCCTCAGAGGCCGCTTGATCGGCTCGGCTTTTGAAGCCTTGATCTTCTTTTTCGTCGTGCGGCGCGATTTGAGCTTGAGCTTTTCGTCATCGGAGCTGCGCGCCATGCTGACCTTCGGCACGCCCTTGATCTTCAACCAGATCGCCATGACGCTTTTCATGATGATCGACCGCTTCTTCCTTGAACGCTACGGCAAAGCGCGCGACGTTGGCGTCTACGCGATTGCTAACACCTTGGTTTCTGTAGTCGCCGTGCTGGCGACCGTGCCGTTCAGTCAGGTGTGGACGGTGATGCGCTTTTCGGTGATGAACGAAGAGGGCGCGGAAGAATATTATTCGCGCGTGCTGACCTACATCACCTTTGTGAGCATGTTCTTATCGTTAGGCGTAGCGGCCATTGCCGGCGACGGGCTGCTCAGGTTTGCGCGCCCGGATTACGGGCCTGCCGCCGGCATCATTCCGCTGCTGGCGCTGGCCATGGTGCTCGACAGCGCCGCGCGCGTCCTCAACATCGGCATCACCTTGAAGAAGCGCACGATTTACGCTCCCATAACCATAGCCATTGCGCTGGCCTTCAACATCGCCTTGAACTTTGCGTTGATTCCGCGCTATGGCAGTTGGGGCGCGACCGTTTCGACGCTGCTTTCTTACGCGGTGTTTTGTGGGCTGCGCTACTGGGCGTCGAATCTGTTCTTCAAAGTCGCTTACGAATGGCGTCGCGTCTTCACCATCGGCGCAATCGGCGCGCTGGTGGTTGCGGCATTCTACGGCATTGATTACTTGCGCGGCGATTTGAATTTGCTGTCGTATGACGACCCGCATCGGCGGCAGTTGCTCTATATTTCGGTTGCGATGAAAGTTGTGCTGGCGCTGGCGTTCCCGCTGATCTTGCTGGCGCTGGGGTTTTATGACGAGCGCGAACGGCGCAGGCTGGCGGGCTTCTGGCAGCAAGCCCTCGGCGCGCTCCGCAATCGCAAGTCGGGCGACCAACCACAAAGCGATGCGGATGATTTGCCGATCAGCCCGGAGAAGAGCTTCGATGCCGGCGACTGACACGGTCGGCATCGACCGCAGGTCGACAGGTTGAGAATCCGGCATAAATCAGCTAAATTTCTTGATCTTTTGTTATGAGTAAAAAAGTTCTCTTCATTGGCTTGGACGGGTCAACGTTTGATTTGCTCGACCCGTTGATGCAAAAAGGATTGATGCCGCGCCTGCAAGCGTTCATTGGTGAAGGCGTGCGCGGCTGGCTGGAGACGACCATTCCGCCCATCACGCCGACCGCGTGGGTGTCGTGGATGACCGGCAAGAATCCCGGCAAGCATGGCGTCTTTGAATTCCTGCTGCGGCGCAAAGGTTCAAGCGCCCTGCCCGATCAACCGGTCAGCGCCCGCGCCCGCGACGGCCTGCCTTTCTGGGACATTCTCGGCCAGATGGGCAAACGCGCCATCGTCACCAACATGCCCTGCACCTATCCGCCGACCATGGTCAATGGGGTGATGGTTGCCGATTTCCTGACGCCGCGCGGTCGCCGCGATTTCACTTATCCCGCATCCCTGCTCGATGAGATCGAAAGCCGTTTCGGCCCCTATCAACTCTACATCACCGAAGTCTATGCGCGCGGCAAGGTAGATAACATCCTCAATCAACTCTTCGATGAGTTGGAGTACAAGACCAAAGTCAATCGCTATTTGATGGACAATTACGATTGGGATGTATTGGCCACGCATTACTGGGGCACGGATCGCTTTCAGCATGAGTTGTGGCATCTGCTCGATGAGTCGCATCCGTTCTTCGACCGCAAAGAACACGACGCCTACATCGACCGCATACACGAATACTGGGGCGCGGTTGATCGGACGCTCGGCGAACTGTTCGATGCGGTCGGCCCGGACACCACGGTTTACCTGGGATCTGATCACGGCTTCGGGCCGATCAAAAAGTTTTTGTGCTTCAACGTCTGGCTGATCGAAGAAGGCTTGCTGGTATTGAAACGCGATGCGATGACGCGCTTCAAGCGCGCGCTGTTCAAGCTCGGTCTGACGCCCGACCTGGCCTATCGCTCGGCGATGAAGATGGGCCTGGCGCACTTGCGTTTGTCTGTCGGCGTGTCGAATCGTTCAGGGCTGATGAAGCTGGCGAATGCTTTCATGCTGTCGCTCGAAGATGTCGACTGGTCGCGCACGACGGCCTTTTCGAAAGGCAACTACGGCCAGATTTTCATCAACCTGAAAGGCCGTGAAGCGAGCGGCAGCGTCGAACCGGGCGCGGCCTATGAGCGCGTGCTGCGCGAGGTCAGCGACAAGCTGCGCGCCTTGATTGATCCCGAAACCCGGCAGCCGCTGATCGGCCCCATCTGGCGGCGCGAAGATTTATACACCGGGCCGCATATCGAAGAGTCGCCCGACTTACAGTTCCTGCCGGCGGATATGTCTAACAAGCCGCTCGGCACGCTCGACCTGACGTCGAACAAGTTCATCACGCCGGTCTACGGCAATTCGGGCGATCATCGCATGCATGGCATTTTTCTGGGACGCGGGCCGGAGCTCAGGCGCGGCGCGCACGTCGAGGGCGCGCGGATCATTGATTACGCGCCGACGATTCTGCATTCGTTCGGCGTCGAAGTGCCTGCGGACATGGACGGGCGCGTGCTCGAAGAGATCTTCACCGACGAATACATGGAGCAAAACCCTGTGCGTCTGACCGACGCGGCGTTCGCCGAAACCGAAAAAGCCGGCGCAATGACCGACGAAGAGAGCGACGAAATCCGCGAACGGCTGCGCGGTTGGGGCTATCTGGGTTAAACTGTATGCAGTGGCAGGAAAGCAAAACAATCGATGAGGCTGTCTGCGTTTGGCAGGCACAGGCAGCGGATGTTTGTGAAAAAAAACTACAACAAAAGGAAATCAGGCAAATCATGGCAAAAAGTGGTCACAAGGGGATCAGTCGGATTGATCAGCCTTCGCGCAATACGTTCGGCTGGTACGTCAGGGTAATGTTCAATGGCAAGCAGGTCTCCAAGTTTTTCAGCGACAAACTGCATGGCGGCAGAAAGCAGGCGCTGGAAGCCGCGGTGAAGCACCGCGATCAGACCGAGAAAAAGCTCGGCAGGCCGCGTACAGACCGCCAGGTCATCGCTCGCCAGACGCGCAACACCTCGGGCATCGTCGGCGTGCAGCGCCGCACGAAAATCATGCGCACGAAGAACGGCGAGCGCATCGTCAGCAAGTACTACGTCGTCACCTGGAATCCTGAGCCGGGCCGCGTCAAGACGATCTTTGTGCCGGTTGAAAAGTACGGCGAGCGCGGCGCGCTGTTGAAAGCGTGTTCAATCCGCCGCGAGAAAGAAAAGCAGATTTACGGCAGCGTCTTGAAGACGAACTGGGAAGCCAGCCTGTCAAAGATCGTTTCCTGAGACGCTCAACCGCGCCAATTCAACTCGACTGTCTGGCTAGCAGGCCATAGTCACGCCTGCCGGCGTGTGTAAGCTTGACTACGAATCGAACCTGCCATGCCATTTGACTCTATCTCGGCGGTGTTGCCCGCGTTTGACGAGGAAGAAAACATCGAGAAGGCGACGCGGGACATGGCCGCCGTGCTGGGCGGGCTCGACCTGCGCGACTGGGAAGTGATTGTCGTTGATGACGGCTCGAAAGATCGCACGGGCGAAATCTGCGACCGGCTGGTCGCCGAAGATCCGCAGCACATTCGCGTCTTTCATCATCAGCCGAATCGCGGCTATGCCGCAGCCTTGAAGACCGGCTTCACGAGCGCGCGGCACCAGTTGATCTTCTACACGGATTCGGACAATCAATTCGATGTCAAAGAGATGAAGCGATTGTTGCCGCTCATCGAGGAGGCCGACATCGTCTGCGGCTTTCGCATCTATCGCTTCGACCCGTTGACGCGATTGATCATGAGTTGGGGATTCAACCTGCTGGTGCGCCTCATGTTTCGCATCAACGTGCGCGACATCGATTGCGCCTTCAAGCTCTTTCGCCGCGAGGTCTTTGATAAAGTCACCATTGAATCGAAGAAATTTTTCGTTGACGCCGAAGTGCTGGCGAAAGCGAAGTACTACGGCTTTCGCCTCGTCGAGCTCGGCGTGCGGCATTACCCGCGCCCGGCGGGGCGTTCAACCGTGCGCGCCAGTCACGTCGTCTCGACGCTCGGCGAACTGGCGCACATCTGGCGCAACATTTACCTGAAGCCGCGCGGCAAGCGTTGACGGTGCGCAGCCTGATCGTTTGCACGAAGCGGGTGCAATTCAAGCAGATTGCAACCAATCGAGAATGATGCATTCTATAGAGTGATTCGGATGAGTCCCGTTAGGGACGAAATGTTTATAGTAGACAGATGCTATAAAGTCCAAGCCCTGTAGGGGCGAAATGTCAACATTGCGCTCCTATGGAGCTTGGTTTTTATTGGCAACGGTTACTATAAACATTGCGCTCCTACGGAGCTGAATACTCAGAAGCAAGCTATTAACAACCGATGCAACGAGGCGAATCGAAAGAGCAAGCAACGCCGACCGCCAGCGCGCGGCCCCGTATCAATGTGCGCGGCCTTGCGCAATTGATCATCGGCCTTGGCGCGCTCGCGCTGGTGATTGCCAAATCCGATATACGCAGTCTGCGTGAAGTGATTGGCTCGGCGCGCATCGCTTACCTGCCGCTTGCGGTTGCGACATCGTTTGCGGTGACCTGGCTGATGGCGTCGCGCTGGCAGGCGATTCTCGCGGTGCGCGGCCATCAGTTCAAGACCTACCGGCTGTTCGCGGTTTACCTCATCGGCATTTTTTTCATGAACTTCATTCCGGGCGGCGGCGTCAGCGGCGACGTGGCGCGCTTGATTTATGTTGACCGCGAAGTGCGCGATAAAGCCTTCGTGCTGTCGACGCTGGTTTATGAGCGGCTGGTCGGCGGCATCATCATCCTGCTGCTCGGACTGTTGGCCAGCATCGCCAGCCACAGCTATGCGCAGACGGATCGCGTCGTCGTCAGTGAAATCATTCTCGGCGTCGCCTTCGTCGCGGCAGCGATGTTGATGAGCGAAGCGGTGTCATCGCGACTGGCACGCCTCTGTCGAGCAACGGGCGCACGCCTGAAGCTGGAGCGTTTCGGCCAGGCGGCGGCGCGCACCCTCGAAGCGATTTCCGAATTGCGCCATCATCGTCGCATGGTGCTGCGCACGCTATTGCTGTCGATTGTCGTGCGCGTGGTCTGGAGTCTTGGATGTTACGTGGTTGCGCTGGCGCTCAACCTGCCGCTCAGTTTTGCGATGGTCTTTGCGTTCATGTCGCTGGTGGATTTGATTCGCATGCTGCCGATCTCCATCGGCGGACTCGGCGTGCGCGAATGGTTATTGATCGCGCTGTTCGCCGGCGTCGGCCTGAGCCGCGAACAGGCGCTCGGTTTCGCGCTGCTGGCCTTTGCGCCGATCTATTGCAACGCCCTCGCCGGCGGCATCATTTACATTTTGATGGCCCGGCTCAAGCAGCCGGAGCAAGCTATTGTCGGGCTTGATCTAAAAAGCAGCGATTCTCATAAGATTGCCACAGAGTCACAGAGTCACGGAGCCGTTTAAGGTTTTTCTTTGTGGCAATCAGGGTAAGCAGAAGAATGTATCGCAATCATCGCATCGCCGTTGTGATGCCGATTCACAACGAAGAACATCGCGTCGAACACGCGCTCGCGCGGGTGCCGGCCTTCGTTGATGTCATCATCGCCGTTGACGATGCCAGCACAGACGACACGGCGGCGCAACTGCGGCGGCTTGCCGATGAGAGATTGATTAGCGTTCGCCACGCGGCCAACTGCGGCGTCGGCGCGGCGACCAAGACCGGCTACAGGCGAGCGCTCGCGACCGCTGCCGATTTGATCGCCGTGATGGACGGCGACGGGCAGATGGATGGAGGCGATTTGCCTGCGTTGCTGGACGCCGCGATAGCCGGAGCCGATTTCGTTAAAGGCAATCGCTTTCTGCACCGCGAGTCGTTGAGCGCCATGCCGCTTGCGCGCCTGGCCGGCAATTGCGCATTCAGTTTTTTGACGCGCCGGGCGTCGCGCTATGAAGGCAGCCTCGACGCGCAATGCGGCTACACAGTGATTCGTCGCGCGGCGTTGATAAACTTGCCACTCGATGCGTTATACGACCGCTACGGCTTTCCCAACGAGATGGTGTTTGCGGCGACACGCCAGCGCCTGCACATCGCCAGTGTCGCGGTGCGCAGCATCTACGAAACCGAAGTATCAGGCATCAATCCGTTGACCGCCGTGCCGATGATTGGCTTTTTGATCGCGCGCAACTGGTGGCGCGACCGGCTGGCACGGTTGACGGCAACGCGCCGACCCGATGCGAGAGCGAGTCAAAGACGGACAGCCAGCCTGCGCCGGGTTGTGACCAGGCTCGCCCGTTGAACAAACCTCGAAGTGATTAAGCCTGCCCTGTGAAGCAAAACCGCAAGCCCAGACTGTTGATTCTGACCAGCTCGTTTCCCGGCGGGCCGGATGATGAAACGTGCGGCTACGTCCGTCAGTTCGCGCGCTGTTTGTCAGCCGAGTTCAAGGTCACTGTGCTGGCTCCGGCAGACCGCCAGGCTGAACTGATAAGTGGCGAATCCTACAGACTGATTCGTTCAGCGTCGCTCTTGCCGGATCGCTTTAATCCTTTTCAGTCGGCAACGGATTTGAACCCATTGCGCGAAGCAAATGCCCTGATGAAGCTGGCGGCGGCGATTGCGCTGCTTGGATTTTTGGCAAAGGCGCTGCGTCTCGCCTTGCAGTCTGACGTCATCTGTTCGCACTGGCTGCTGCCTGCGGGCCTGATCGGCGCAGGGCTCTCAAGATGCACGGGCAAGCCGCACATTGCGATTGAGCATTCCGGCGCATTGCATCTGCTGGCGAGTCTGCGCGGCGGCCAATGGCTCACTCGATTCATTGTTGCCGGAAGTCGTCGTGTGGTTGTGGTCAGCGAAGACCTGCGGCGCAAGCTCATCGCGCTTTGCCCCGAAGCAGATAGCAAGTGTGCGGTGATCCCAATGGGCGTGGCAGTGAATCAGGCGGCGTCTGTAGCGCAAGCTGTTAGCTTGCGCGGTGATTCGCGAGCGAGCGATACGGCGCAAGCTAACAGCTTGCGCTACATCCAGGCGCAAACTGTTCCATCTCTTCTTTTCATCGGTCGGCTGACAAAAATCAAGGGCGTCGATGTGCTGCTTAACGCGTTGCGCGAGATCGACAACGCACGGCTGGTCATTGCCGGCGATGGCCCTGAGCGAACCCACCTTGAACAACTCGCCGCGCCGCTTTCGATCAACGTGAAATTTGTTGGACAAATCAACGCCGCGACGCGCGACGCGCTGCTGGCTTCAACCGATGTGGTCGTGATTCCATCGCGCCTGCTCGCCGGCCAGCGCAGCGAAGGCCTGCCGGTTGTCTGCCTCGAAGCGATGGCCGCCGGTTGTGCCATCATTGCGTCGCGCGCCGGCGGACTGGCGGAAATCATTCGCGACCAGCACAATGGATTTCTATGCGAGCCGGACAATGCAAAGATGCTCGCCGCAAAGTTGCAACTGCTGTTGAACGATGCGGCCCTGCGCGCCCGTCTCGGACAGAACGCGCAGCGCACGGCGATGGCCTACGCATGGCCGCGCGTGGCTGAAAGATTCGCTCGGCTCATCAACGATTCACTGGACGACGATGCAATCGACAACGACACAAGCGCCAACGCCGAACGCGCCGCCTGCTGACGTGGCGCGCGTCGCAGGGCGCGGCACTCTCTATATCAGCGCGGCAAAGCTGTGGTTTATCTTCAGCGGCCTCGGCATCCATTTCACCCTGCCGCGATTGATGAGCAACGAACAGTTCGGCCTTTATCAAATTGTCATC
>JBBWZK010000122.1:0-2912 GCA_039648975.1 Blastocatellia bacterium | reverse complement strand
TTATTACTGGCTCGTGCTGGGGCCGGTCGTCATCGGCTTTACGACCACGACCATCGCCCGCGTCGTCGATAACCTCTCCGCATGGCAACCCGCGCCGTCGGGCGTTATCGCAGCGGCCATCGTCTTTGAACTGGCGCTCATCGCTTTGAGCCTGTCGCGCGCCACCGCAGAGATTTATCACCTGCGCCGCCCTGAAGCTTACTTCGACGCGCTGCCGATTGACCACCGCACGCATCTGCACGCCGGCATAGCGGCGCGCACGGGCCGCACGATGGTAGTTGCGTTTGCCGCGCTGGCGGCTCACTGGATGGCGGGCGCGGGATTGATTGAGGCGGCCAACTGGCTGCCGCTGGCGCTTTTCGTTTTCGTAACCTCGCTTACAGAAATCTTTGCGGCGCTCAATTGGATTCACTGGAGCCACACGCGACAGAAAGCCTCTGCCGTGCTGGCCCTGCTGCTTCTCTTCCCGGCTGCGGCGAGCGGCGGATTGCTGCTGGCGCTCGTCGTCAGAAACGAACTCTTTTCAGCGAGCGCCGAACGTTGGCTGCTGATCATCGCCGCGCTGATTGGCGTGGCATTCTATTTCATCACGGTCGGCCAGCACGACCGCTGGCGCGCTGCCGACATGGAATACGCCCGGCGGCTGCAATCAGCAAACCGGTTGCGCCTGATCAGCGCCGAACGCCTGCGCCGCCGTTTAAGTTACGCGGTTGCCGCGCAACTGGCGCGCGACCTGCAACTGACGTTGCGGGCGTTTTCATCTGCGGTCTACGTCGTCGCAGGCATCGCGGCGCTCTTGCTTGCCGGGTTGATCACGGCGCTCGTGACCAACCTGCTGCCGCCTGCCGCAGCAAACGGCGGCTGGCTCGATCTGACGTGGACGCCGCAAGCTCTAGCCACCAAGAGCGCCTGCGCGCTGATGGTCGCGACGCTGGTCGCGCTTGTGCCATTGCTGGTCGCTTACGAATTGCCGATGATGTGGTTGGAAAGGGCGACGGCAGTAACAGGCTTAGACCTCTGCGCCGCCAAGCTCTGGTATGCGCGCGCCGTGAGCTTGATCGCGCCGCTCGCCGCATGGATTGTAGCTTTGCTTACCAGACAGGTGCCGGCGATTTACCTGCTGCCGCTGCTCGCCGAATGCCTGTGGCTGTGGTGGATGATCAGTTCGTTGACCGGCTGGCTGGCCTTCGAGATGCCGGCGCGGGCTGGCCTGGCCATCATTCTCATGACAACGGCGACGCTCGCCACCGCATCGCTTGCGATTATCTTCTGGCCCGCAGGCTTAATCATTCACGTACAGGCGACGCATTCGCTTTTGGAGCGAGGCCGTCACATGGCGCGACTCTTTCTGTTGACGGAGGGCGATTGACCAGCGCGCTTATCGAAGTTGAAGCAGCCGTGAAACGCTACGGCCCGGTGGTCGCCGTAGACGGCGTCAGCCTGTGCATCCGTGCAGGCGAAATTTATTCGCTCGTCGGCGCCAACGGCGCGGGCAAATCGACTTTGATTCGCATGATCATGGGCTTGACGATGCCCGATGCGGGGCGCGTATTAATTTGTGGTGAAGATTACGCGCACCATGCGGCGACGACGAAGCGGCATCTCGGCTACCTGCCCGAAGAGTTGACGCTCTACAACCGGCTGACGGGCCGCGAATACCTTGAACTGGTCGCCGGCTTGAAAGACGCCGACGCGGCACGGATTGCCGAAGCCTTGCGCTTCTTCGAGCTGGAGCAGGCGGCGGACAAACTCTCCGGCGGTTATTCATTAGGCATGCGCAAGAAGCTGGGCCTGGCGGCGGCCATGTTGGGCGAGCCGGACATCTTTGTGCTCGACGAGCCGCTTAACGGATTGGACGTCGAGATGATGCGCAAGCTGCGGCTACGCCTCGAAGACGAGCGGGCACAGGGCCGCGCCATCCTGGTTTCATCGCACGTCATGAGTTTCGTCGAGCGCGTCAGCGACCGCGTCGGCGTAATGCGCGCGGGCAAGCTGGTGGCTGAAGGCCCGCCCGCCCACTTGCGCGAGATTACCGACATGCCCGATTCACCCTTTGAAGATGTGTTTTTTCAACTGGCCGGATGAACGAGCGCCGGAATCAGTAGAGGCGAGGCGAAAGCCGGGCGCTATGTTCCCCAGCATCCGAGAGAGGGCGAAATGCATTCAAAAGCAGAGCGGCACGCTGGCGCGCATCAGGTGATAGAGGTTGGCAGAGGTGCGCGTGAGCGCGGCGAAACGGGATTGCTCCCAGCGGCGGTGCAAAAAAAACTGCCGGCGATTGAAGACGCCGAGGCGCGGAATGCGCATGAGATCTTTTGCGGGCGCGCCTTTGATGAACAGCGGATTGAAGACATCCAGGTGAATCTCTATACGGCCATCCGCCATCAAGCCGACATGCAGCGCCGCCGTCGCCGTGTCTGTCTCCATCCAACCCTGTTGCCATGCCTTGTGCCGGTAACCATTCAAGTAAGCAAACAGGCCATTGCCGATGCGGCTTTCGATGAACGTGCCGTTTGCGCCCGACAGTGAATTGAGCACTTCAGCGAACGTGCCGCGCAAGGTCGCGCGCGGCCAGCAGTAGAAACCACCGTCCCACGGCCAGCCATCAAGGTGACCGATTGAATCGAGCCAGCCTTCGTCATCAAGCTTATCGATGACGAGCGCCGTCGAGCGTTGATAATGGCCCGGCCACGATTGCCACACCTCGCGCGCCGCCCGCTCGTCATCCGTATCCGCAACAATGCGCGCGACCTGCGCAATCCTTTCACGGTTCGGCGCGGCCACACTGCGCGTCACCTGCGCCCAGGTCGGCACAGGCGTGTCATGGTCGGAATGCTTGAGATAATCGGGATAATCGCGCGGCACAGCCAACATAACTTCAAGCCCTCTACCGTCGAGTTGGTGTTGGGGGG
>JBBWZK010000106.1:0-3260 GCA_039648975.1 Blastocatellia bacterium | reverse complement strand
GTCCTGGCTATTGAGCCGATGGTCAATATCGGTCGCCACGACGTGAAAGTGCTGTCGGACGGCTGGACGGTGATTACCCTGGACGGCAGGCCGTCAGCGCACTTCGAGCATACGGTAGCCATCACCGAGGAAGGGCCGGAGATTCTCACGCTATTAAACGGCGATGGCAATATAGGGTGAAGCGCGCCAGCGGCCCTCGCCCGCAGGCAGGTTGCGCAACCGCGCAGGCACTGGTAAACTAATCGTTTCTTGTGCGCGAAATATTCTTCACCTAGTGCCCGCCCGGTGCGGGAAGGAAAGCGATTATGAAAGTTAGGGCATCTGTAAAAAAAATGTGCGATAACTGCAAGGTCATTCACCGCCGTGGCGTGGTGCGGGTGATCTGCACCAACCCTAAGCATAAGCAGCGGCAAGGCTAAACGGAGACGGAGGACGAATGGCACGCATCGCAGGCGTAGACCTTCCGGCAAACAAGCGAGCCGAAATCGGTCTGACATACATCTACGGCATCGGGCGCGCGCGCGCCAATCAAATTCTTGGCGAAGCCAACATCAGCATTGACAAGCGCATCCGCGAGTTGAGCGAAGAAGAAGTCAAACGCATCCGCACAGTCATTGACCAGCAGGGCATGGTCGAAGGCGATCTGCGCAAGGAAGTGCAGATGAACATCAAGCGATTGATGGACATCGGCTGCTATCGCGGCCTGCGCCATCGTCGCGGCCTGCCGGTGCGCGGCCAGCGCACACACACCAACGCCCGCACGCGCAAAGGCCCGCGTCGCATGACAGTCGCCAAGAAGAAAGTGGCGGGCAAGAAATAATTCGTGATGCGTGAGCTATCGCAAGGCGTGATTCAATCTCCGAATCACGCCTTGCGATAGCTCACGCATCACGCATCACGTAAAAGATTATGGCAAAAGCACAACCAAAAGGCGGCAAGAAGAAAGCCTTCAAGCGCAAAGAGCGGCGCATCGTGCCGCAGGGCATCGTTCACATTCAGGCGAGCTTCAATAATACGATGGTGGCGATTACCGATATGGCGGGCAATCTGATCAGCCAGTCGTCGGCGGGTGCGCTCGGTTTCCACGGCTCGCGCAAAGGCACGCCGTTCGCCGCGCAGCAGGCCGCCAGCCGTGCGGCGCAGGCGGCGCGCGACGTCGGCATGCAGAACGCCGAGGTGCGCGTCAAAGGGCCTGGGTCAGGCCGCGAATCGGCGGTGCGCGCGATTCAATCCGCCGGCATCAACGTGACCATCATCCGCGACGTCACGCCGATCCCGCACAACGGCTGTCGTCCGCCGAAGCGCCGCCGGGTTTAGTAATATTAATCTCGGAGAAAGCCGGCCAGCGGGCCTGTCTTCTCGTTTTGTTTGACGTTCGGGCGCGCGGCGGCAATCACGCCGCCGTCATCGCGTCTTAAAGGAAGAAGAGCGATTCAATTTTGGATTTTAGATTTTGGATTGGCAGAACAAAGCAGGTTCAACCGAACGCGCTTCTTCTCTTAATCCAAAATCCAAAATCCAAAATCGGAAGGCTTGTAAACTTTTGCCGGTTCCTGAGCGAACGGTAGATGGAGGAAGAAAGCATTGGCTAGATATCGTGGCCCGGTGTGCCGTCTTTGCCGCCGGGAAGGAATGAAGCTGTTTTTGAAGGGCGAGCGCTGCTACAAGCCGAGCTGCCCGATTGAGAAGCGCGGCACGCAGCCGCCCGGCCAGCACGGTCGCAACGTCCGCCGCGCCAAGCTCATCGGCTACGGCGAACAGTTGCGCGAGAAGCAGAAGGTCAAACGCATTTACGGCATGCTGGAGCGCCAGTTCCGGCTCTATTTCGAGCGCGCCGTGCGCACGAAAGGCGTTGCGGGCGAGAATTTGCTCGCCCTGCTTGAGCGTCGCCTCGACAATGTCGTTTATCGTCTCGGCTACGCGATGTCGCGCCCGCAAGCGCGGCAGTTGGTCAGCCATGGTCACATCCTCGTCAATGGCCGCAAAGTTGACATCCCAAGCTTCCAGGTCAAGGTCGGCGATGAAGTCACGATACGTGAAGGCAGCCGCACGAATGTCCACATTCAAAGCGCCTTCCAGACCGCTTCGGGACGCGGTCGTCCAGGCTGGCTTGAAGTCGTCTCGGCTGACGACATGCGTGGCCGCGTCGTCGCGCTCCCGCGCCGCGAAGACATCGGCCAGAATATCAACGAACAGCTTATCGTCGAGCTTTATTCTAAGTAGTTCACATAAGGTGACAGGTGATCAGGGACACAGGCTGCCTGCGAGTTGCGGTTGCCGACCTGTCGCCTGCCACCTCTAACCTATTTGAGGGGAAGCAATGACCAACACCGAAACCCAATTCATGATTGGCTTCCAGAAGCCGAAGCGCCTCGCCTCTGAACCGGAAACGGCGACGGGCCGTTACGGCAAATTCTACGCGCAACCGTTTGAGCGCGGGTTTGGGACCACCATCGGCAATTGCCTGCGCCGCGCGCTGCTCTCGTCGGTCGAAGGCGCGGCGATCACGGCAGTCAAGATCGAAGGCGTGCTGCATTATTTTTCTTCGATTCCCGGCGTCGTCGTGGTTGCGACCGATATCATCCTCAACCTCAAGCGCATTCCGTTCAAGCTGCATGGCGTAGGGCCGAAGACCTTGCGCGTCGAACGCACCGTGCCGGGCGAGATGCTGTCGGGCGAAATCGAAGCCGACGGCGATGTCGAAATTCTCGACCCGAATGTTCACATCGCTACCGTTTCAGAAGGCGGCTCGTTGGCCATCGAGATGCGTTTGAAGCGCGGACGCGGCTATATCAGCGCCGAACGTAACTATGATGAAGACCTGGCGGTCGGCTACATTCCGATTGATTCGGTGCATTCGCCTGTGAAGAAAGTCAACTATACGGTTGACTCGGCGCGACTCGGCCAGGATACCGATTACGACAAGCTGACGATTGAAGTCTGGACGAACGGCTCTGTGCAGCCGGCCAATGCCGTCGGCCTGGCCGCCAAGTTGATCAAAGATCATATGCAGATCTTCATCAACTTTGAAGAAGAGCCGGATCATGCCGAAGCCGATGGCGAAGGCGGCGAGCGCGGCGCTTTCAATGAGAACCTTGATCGCTCCGTCGATGAGCTTGAATTGAGCGTGCGTTCGTACAATTGCCTGAAGAACGCCGACATTCGCACCATCCGCGAACTGGTGCAGAAGAGCGAAGCCGAAATGCTCAAGACCAAGAATTTCGGGCGCAAGTCGCTGAACGAGATCAAAGAGATTTTGC
>JBBWZK010000078.1:0-17865 GCA_039648975.1 Blastocatellia bacterium | reverse complement strand
GGCAAGTGGATTGTCTTCCTGTCCTTTTCCAAAGATGTCGCGCCGGACGATCATCCATGTTATAAGCGCGACTATCTGCGCTTGATGCCCATCGAAGGCGGCAAACCTAAAGTGCTTGCTTATGTGTACGGCGGACAGGGAACGATCAATGTGCCGTCGTGGTCGCCGGACAGCAAGCGTGTAGCCTTCGTCAGCAATACCGATTTGAAATGATCGAAGTGATATAGAATGGCTCGCACAAATTTCTCGCTACAAGGAGACCGTATGTCAGCATGCATTCGCCGTTGTTCAGTCACGTTACTTTGCTTACTTTTCCTGGTAGCGCTGCAATCCGTCGGTATCGGCCAGGAAGCGCCCGCCATCGTTGCGGCTAAAGACCTGCCGCGCATCGTACCGAGCAGCTTCTATTTTCAAGGCCAGAGCGGGCCGACGCAGATGCGCAATGCGGCAGCCGCACGGCTGGCGGCGAACCGGCTGGTGATCGCCGGGATGGTCGATACGTCAGGCTACGCCAGCGATGTTCGTGCAAAATACGAAGGCTTTTTCATCACCGACTCGCCGGTCAGCGTCGGCGGCCAGTCGCTCGGTACTGGAGCCTATGGGTTCGGCTTTTCATCGGATGGCAAGCTGACGATCCTCGACATCAGCGGCAAAGAACTGCTGACGGTCGCCGCGCAGAGCGATAAGGACTTGAAGCGTCCACGCCCGCTGATGATGAGCAAAGCCGCCGATGGCGTGCGGCTCTATAGTGGGCGAAATTACGTGGTCGTCGCGGCACAGTAAAGCGGTTTACAAATGAGTTTGCTGATGTAGCGCAAGCTGTTAGTTTGCGCATCGGTCGGCGCAAGCTAACAGCTTGCGCTACATCTACTCATCAGGTGATCGTCTGCGTGCCGTGTTTGAGTTGAGGCAGTATGCTCAAGCAGGAACAAGTCGAATCAGCGCGGCGGCGGGCGCGCGAGTACCTGGCGAAGGCCGGTATCACGCTCACCGCCGCAGAGTCGGCCAATATTGAGGTCGCCGATTTTGGCCTTGGTGAACTCGAAGCAACAGGGCTGCAACTCATCACCTACGTCAACACAGAGAGAGTCTGCGCCAAGGAGTTGATCCTGTTTCCACGCCAGACCTGCCCTGAACATCGCCATCCATCAATCAACGGCGAAGCGGGCAAAGAGGAAACCTTTCGCTGTCGCTGGGGCGAAGTCTATTTGTATATCGAGGGAGACGCGGTCAGCCGTGAAGCGGCGAAGGCTCGCCCGCCGTTTGGCCGTGAGCATACCTATACGGTCTGGCATGAGATCACGCTTGTGCCGGGCGAGCAGCACACGATACCAGCGAACATGCTGCACTGGTTTCAAGCCGGGCCTGAAGGCGCGGTCGTATCGGAGTTCTCCACACGAAGCCGCGATGAATACGACCTGTTCACCGATCAAGAGATTCAACGACTGCCGGTCATCGGGTGAAGTTAATGAAACCTGTGTGCGGTATTCGCTTAAAAGGAGTGGAGCGCGAGACGGGGATCGAACCCGCAACCCTTGGCTTGGGAAGCCAATGCTCTACCATTGAGCTACTCGCGCTCTATTGCTTCGCAACAAAGTTCTACCATAGATAATCCGAGGCAGGCAAGTAACAGCAATCTTTCACCGTAGTCCCGGCACAGCGTAGCGAATCACGAAGAGAGCGGCGAACAAGTAAATCAGCCAGTGCGCTTCGCGGGCGCGGCCCGTCGCCAGTTTCAACAGCCCATACGAGATAAAACCAAAAGCCATGCCGTCGGTGATGCTGAAGGTCAGCGGCATCAAAACGAGCGTCAGAAAGGCCGGCAAGGCTTCGGTGAAATCGTCCCAGTCGATGTCGCGCACGGCACGAATCATCAGGCTGCCGACGACGATCAACGCCGGCGACGTCACCGGATAAAAGACGAATGTGCGGGCAATCTGCTGGCCGTCAATCAAGACGGTCTCCGGCACCGCATAGCCGCCGCTGATGGCGCGCACCAGCGGCGAAACAAACATAGCCACAACAAACACGCCCGCAACGAACACGCCGACCAGCCCTGTGCGCCCGCCTGCGGCGACGCCCGAGGCGCTCTCGATGTAACTGACCATCGTCGTATTGCCGACAAGCGCCGAGCCGACCGTGCCGACGGCGTCCGCCAGCAGTGCGCGACCGACGCGCGGCAGCTTGCCGTCTTTCATCAAGCCTGACTGCTTGGCTATGCCGATGAGCGAGCCGACCGTATCGAAGAGATCGAGAAAGAAGAAGATGAAGATGATGGCAAACAGCCCTTGCTTGATCGCGCCGATGATGTCGAGCTTGAAGGCCGTCGGCGCAAGCGACGGCGGCAGGCTGATGATCGCTTCAGGCTTGGTGACTACACCAAGCGGAATGCCGATAAGCGCGGCGACGACGATGCCGATGAGAATCGCGCCCTTGATGCCGCGCGCCATCAAGACCAGCATTACCAGCAAGCCTGCAAAGGCAACTATCGCCGGCTTGCTTTCAAGATGGCCAAGCGTCACGAACGTATTGGCATCGAGGCGCACAATCCCTGCCCACTCCAGGCCGATCAACGTAATCAGTAAACCTATGCCTGCGGCGATGGCTGATTTCAAAGACTCAGGCACGGCGGCGACGAGATGCTCGCGCAAGCCGAATGAGGAGGTCGCAACAAAAATAAGGCCCGAAATGAAGACCGCGCCGAGAGCCACCTGCCACGGAACTTTCATCGTCAGCACGACGACGAAGGCGAAGAAAAAGTTATGCCCCATGGCCGGCGCAACGGCGACGGGATAATTCGCCAGCAGCGCCATCAGCAAGGTTGAGAACGCCGTGATCAGACAGGTCGAAGTAAAGACCGCTCCCGCATCCATCCCCGCCGCGCCCAGAACGACCGGCTGCACGAAAATGATGTAGGCCATCGTCGCAAAGGTCGTCACCGCCGCCAGCGCTTCACCGCGCAAACTCGCGCTGTGCTCTTTCAGCTTGAAAGGATCATTGAGCATAGGCATTAGGGGCTAGGGGCTAGGGACTATAGGCTAGAGGGGACAGATTCTCACCATAATGCTTATTACCATCCGATGAATTACGAAGGGATAAAGAATATGATGGTGAGGCTCCAGTTAGCTCCTGGCCTCTAGCCGTCTTCTCGCCCTTCGCCGCGAAGTCGGCGAGCAACGAGGCTCCAGCTAGCTCCTGGCCTCTAGCCCCTAGTCCCTAGCCCCTGACCCCTAGCCCCTATTTCTTCTTCTCTTCTTCGCGCTGCTTGGTGATGTGCGGCGCGAGTCTGTTGTAGCTGTCGAGGACTTCCTGCTTATGATTGGGGCTGGCCGCATCGAGGATGACGTGGCGAACCATGATCATCAACTTTTCGCGGCGGCCTGCAAAGCGGCCCGTCAGCGGATTCTGTGCCGTCACGTCAACCAGACCTTCACGCACCCACTGCCAGAACTGCTTTTGCGTCGTCCAGAATTCGTTGTCGTTTGCACAAACAATCCGCGCCGTTTTTTTCGCCATCGCCTTGATACTCGATTGCTGGCTCAGTGAAAGCAGAAATTTTGGATTTTGGATTAGTGATAGGTTGCAAGCTTGACGAGATTGCAGGCCAGGATGCGGCAGTCGCAATCCAAAATCTACTTGAGTACTTCAGCCACTTTCGCGCCGATGTCAGCGGGACTCTTGACGACGTGAATGCCCGCCGCTGCCATAGCGGCCATCTTCTCTGATGCGGTTCCTTTGCCGCCGGCGATGATCGCACCGGCGTGGCCCATGCGCCGGCCCGGCGGCGCGGTCTGACCACAGATGAAACCGACCACAGGCTTCCTGACGTTGGCCTGGACGAACTCTGCCGCCGCCTCTTCGGCGGTGCCGCCAATCTCGCCGATCATCACGATGGCGTCGGTCTCCGGGTCGCCGTTGAACAGCGCGAGCGCGTCGACGAAGTTAGTGCCGATCACCGGATCGCCGCCGATGCCGATGGCCGTCGACTGGCCGAGTCCGAGATTCGTCAGTTGATGTACGGCCTCATAAGTCAACGTGCCGCTGCGCGAGACGACACCAACCCGGCCTTCTCTGTGGATGTGGCCAGGCATGATGCCGATCTTGCATCTGCCCGGCGAGATGATCCCCGGACAGTTCGGCCCGATGAGCCGCGTCTTGCGGTCGCGCAGATAATCGAAGGCGCGCACCATATCAATCGCCGGAATGTCTTCTGTAATGCAAACCGCTAACGCCAGGCCGGCGGCGGCGGCTTCCATGATGGCATCGGCAGCAAACGGCGGCGGCACATAAATCACGCTGGCATTGGCGCCCGTCTGCTCGACCGCTTCGGCGACCGTATCGAATACGGGAACGCCGTTGTGCTCCGTGCCGCCTTTGCCCGGCGTCACGCCGCCGACAATGTTGGTGCCATAAGCAATCATCTGCTGCGCATGGAACGAGCCTTCCTTGCCGGTAATTCCCTGCACGATGACGCGAGTGTTTTTGTCAACCAGTATGCTCAAGCTTTTCTCCCGAATTGAAACTAGTAGTGCGAATAAAGAGCAAGAAATATAGCACAGGGCTACGGAAGTCAGAAGCAGGATACAGGATACAGGATACAGGATACAGCATCGGAACGTCGTGCCAAGTCTCCAGTATATTTAAGGCTAAGGAGCGCAAAGATTTTTCAAACGTCGGGCCCTCTTCCCTGAATCCTGTATCCTGTATCCTCACACATACGATCCTCCGGTGACGAGAACCACTGCGCCGGTGACGTAGTCGGAAAGCGGCGAGGCGAGAAACAGCACAGGCCCGGCGGCTTCGTCAGGCGTGCCCGCGCGACCCAGCGGGATAAAGTTCTTTGCCATATCGATCATGGATTGCGGGATGCCGAGTTCGACTTCTTTATCGCCGCGCGTGATCTTTTCCTGTTTCTCTTTCGCCTGCGTCAGGCGCGTCTGGATGAAGCCGTAAGCGACGGCGTTGACGTTGATATTGAAGCGGCCCCATTCTTTCGCCAGGGTTTTGGTGACGCCGACGATGCCCATCTTGCCGGCGGAATAATTCACCTGGCCGGGATTGCCGGCGACGCCCGAAGTCGAAGAGATGTTGATGATCTTGCGTTGCACGCGCTTGCCTTCGGCGATCTCCTGTTTGGCGACTTCACGCATATAAGGCGTCGCCGCGCGGACGATGCGGAACGGCGCGGTCAAATGGACGTCGATCATGGCATACCACTGTTCGTCGGTCATGTTTTGAATCACCGCGTCCCAGGTGTAGCCCGCGTTGTTGACCAGTATATCGATGCCGCCAAAGGCTTCGGCAGCCGTCTTGACGAGCCGGTCAGGAAACTCGACATCGGTGACACTGCCGGCGCAGACGACGGCGCGGCCCCCTTGGTCGTTAATCTCTTTGGCCGTCGCCTCGGCGACCTCCTGGTCAATATCGTTGATGACCACCGATGCGCCGTGGCTGGCAAACAGCGTGGCGATGCTCTTGCCGATGCCGCGCCCTGAGCCTGTGACGATTGCCGATTTACCTACAAGAAGCCTGAAGTCTGTCATGGGGTTTTCTTCTCCGCCGCATTAAGATTGTGCTGAACGCCAAGCACGTGATGATTACACAATCAGCGCGCGCTTTCAAACCCGAAGGATTGCCTTCTCAGATCATCCATTTGACTGCTCATCTATATGGAATCCACTTTACTTTTCATTCCTATACTTGATAGACTGCCGCCCGATTGAAAATCGAGTTGCCTCAATTGGCAGGAGGTCCATATGCAAGCGGTTGCCCCTCCCTTCACCAAGCCGTACCCACCGCCACGCGATAAGGCGAAACTGGCCGCCTACATCACCGAGGCGGCGATGCTCGAACACCAGTTCATGTGCCAATACCTGTACGCCGCATTCTCTTTGAAGAAGTTCCCCGACGCGACCTGCTCGCCGGCCCAGACCGAGGCCGTGCGCCGCTGGGCATCGTTGATCTACACGATTGCGCGGCAGGAGATGGAGCACCTGTCGATTGCCAACAGCCTGCTGACAGCGATTGGCTCGCCGCCGTGGTTCGGTCACACCAACTTTCCTACACAGTCGCGCTGGTATGAGTCGGCTGCCTTACGGCTAAAAAATAGCGGCCAAAACGCGCCGGAACCGTGCGACTTCCCTTTCCTGATGCAGGCATTCGACCTGTCTGTGGCGCGGCGTTTCTGCTGCATGGAGAGCCCGACGTTGCAGTATGTGCCGCAGTCGGATAAGGCCAACGTGCTCAACTGGTGCTATGAGCCGGGCGGCTGCGGCTGTGTGCCCGAACTGCCGGAGCCGTTGTTGCCGGCGCACAGCTTTGTCGCCAAGTCTGATCCGTCGGCCAACGCCGTCGAACCGGGCACCGTTCAGGAACTCTATGGGGCAATCGCCAGCGGGCTGCAACATCTCAATGCGGAACTCGGCGCGAAGGCGCTGTTCAGCGGCCACCAGAGCGGCCAGTCAGAGATTCTCATGGAGTACGACATCTTCCTGTTCAAGATCTGCAACCTGGAGACGGCGCTCGCCGGCATACAACTGATCACACGCCAGGGCGAAGGCATCGACACACCGCCCGGCTACGACAGCCATTTCCAGAACTACTATGACATCGCGGTCGAGTACGAGGAGATACTCAAACAGGACGACAAGTTCCAGCCGGCGCTGCCCTTGCCGCTCGACCCGAAGCTCGACCAGTACACGATCCCGGTCACCCACGATGCCGTCAAGACGTTCAACGACGGTTATGTGGCTATGTTATATATGCTCACCGCCTACTACGAAAACTTCAAGCCGGCGGCCTACAACCAGCCGCCCTACCTGTTGCAGGCGCTTGAGCAGACGGTGTTTGCGCCAACCATGACGATGCTCATCCGCTCGCTCGCCGAGGTGATCGTGCAACTGCCCGCCGACGAGTCGGGCGCGCCGGCGGGGCCTGTGTTCAACCTGTCGCAGGAGGTGATCGACAGGCTTCAGAACCCGGCTGATCCTATCTTCCTCGACATCAACTTTCACGCCACGAACATGAGATCGGTGGCCGAGAGGCTCGAACACCTCATCGACCACGACGATCCGCCGGCGGCGCTGCTGCCGAAGTTCCAGTACATCTGCCAGAACGTGCAGCGCATGGTCGCTAATCTCGAATACATCTACCAGAACGGCACCTACCCGTCGTTCGTGAATTCGGCGCCGCCCTGCACGGATGACAACAGTTGCGCTTGAGAGGGAATCAAGATGGCCTACGGAATGTTGGACATTAACTTCGAGGGTTACTTCATGTGCCGGCTCGCGACCGATCCCGATCCGACGAATGAGGAGCGCGGCATGAGCGGCTACACGATGGCGCTAACGATGGAAGACCCGCTCGACCAGGTGATCCGCCTGCAAGCAGACCCGGCGTGGCTGGAGCGTAACGCCCGGCCACCGCTGCTGGACCTGAAGATCAAGATTGGCGTCAAGGTGCGCAGCGTGCTGTTCGAGGGCGTGCCCTACGAGGCAGCGCGCGATCTGCTTGGCGCGAAAGTCTACCTAGACGGTGCGGACTTTCCTCTGCCTGGGCCGACCTTCGAGAGCCGCAACTCGACCGTCGGCAGCGACGACACCTTTGCTTTTGTCCTCAATCCCTTCAACCTGCGCATCCAGCAAGATGACACTGGCGTCAAGCTCACCGCCAGTGACTATGTCGATCCGTCCGACCCCAACAAGCCGCTATGGAAGGTAAACGATCCGAGCGTCTATCAACGCCGGCTGCCGACCTGCACGAGCATCCCCGACACAGAAGTCATGGAAGCCGTCAACGTCTTCGATGCCTATGGCTACTTCCGCGACCGGCGGCGCTACCTGGATAAACTGATCCGTGACACCTGCGCGGCGCGCGATGCCTGTGACGCGCAGGCGAAACGCGACCAGTTGAACGCAGAGGTCGAAAGCTACAAGAGCCGCATCTATCAGCTTGAGCACTGGGGCGACCGCATCATCAACAAAATCCAGACCAAGGTCGGCTGGGAGTACGACATCAACGGCCCACAGCAGGTCGAAGGCAACCTTGGCGGCAAGGTGGAGACCGACCAGCCCTGGCGCGTCAAGTACTGGTTCGGCGGCTGGGACGGCGACCTGCTTCTCGGCTACTCGCGTGGCACGTTGAGCGTGCCGTTCACGATTGTCTCGTAGAGGGCGGACAGCGATCAGAGCGCGATTTGCCATGAGTGCCATAGGCACGCAATGTTTATAGATAGAAGTGGGTGATTGAATTCAAGCTCCGTAGGAGCGTAATGTTGACATTGCGCTCCTACGGAGCTTGCTTGAATTAAACGACTGTTGTTCTATAAACATTGCGCTCTTACGGAGCTATGAATTTAAAAATACAAACTCCACTCGATATGGCTTGCCCATCAACTCAACGAAAATCGACTTCAGCCAGCAGAGGGAAATGGTCTGAAGCGGCAGCTACGACGGCAGGTTCATCGATGATCTCACACGCCTTGAAGCGGTCGGCGTAGCGCGCCGGCACAAAGAAATAATCTAAACGCAAATGCGCATCCCAGGTCGGAAAGGTGTAACGCTGCTCGGTCGGATGAAGCAGCCGGTAACCGTCGAGATAACCGGCGTCGAGCATGATCTGTATGGTGTCGCGCGCAATGTCGCGCCCGCTCAACCAAACCAGCGCGCGAATCCAACGCGGCATCCGTCGTGTGTCCAGTAACTCGCCGGGCGCAAGCGTGTTGAAATCGCCGGCTAATAGATGAAAGCCTTCCTGATGATGGGCGATGCCTTGCAGCAACGCGCGAATCTCTCTAGCGCGCCGCCGCTCGCTCCACTTCGAGAAGATGGCGCTCAGATGCAGCCCGAAGATGCGCGCCTCCGTGCCTGCCGGAACAATTTCAAGGAATGAATGTTTGGCTCCTGGCGGGTAGTGCCACTCGTGGTGTGCGATCTCTATGCGGCTGATGTAGCCGATTGAATGAGCCGGGCGTGCGGCCCAGAAAGGCAACCCAGTCGCTTCGGCCAATCCTTCAATAACGCGCGGATCAATGGCCTCCTGGAAGACCACCAGATCGGGCGCAACTTGGCGAATCACTTCCGCCAGTTGTGCCTCGCGCCCGCGCCCGCCGAAACGTATGTTGTAACTGAGCAGCTTGAGCATCACGATTCTTTGCCTGCCTCGATGATAATGTAGTAAGGCTCATTAAATAAGACATCGCGTCCGAACAAGATGATGTTGGCCGTCGCTTGAAAGTTGACGGGCCGCTTTACCAGACTCTGAAGCGCTTCGCGCAACGGGTTCAAGCTCGGCGCGATGTCCGGCGCTTTGTCGCCGAGCGGCTTGGTGTGCAGCGCCGGAATATAGAACTCATCCTGGTTCCAGCAGTCCATCGCCTCTGTGCCGATGAGCGTCACATCCAGATCGCTCGTGCCCTTGCCATCGGCGTCGAAAGGCCGCCCATCCTCATACTTCTCGTTAGTCACGACGCTGCCGCGCAGGGCGACGCCGGTTCCTTCAGGGAGTCCTTCGCGCAACTTCTCTTTGAAGGCGTTGAACCGTGCCCGGTCGCCATCAAAGCCGAGTCGAATGATGCGTTCAAGGATCTCCGCATCGGTCATCTCTTTCACGTCACTGCTCATCTACAGTTACCCTCCTGACAAATGATTGATTGCTTGGTTGCGTACACTATCCGCACAACAACCGAGATTAGGAGCAATTCCTGTTCCGAGTTGAAGAAATTAGCGGGTGAGAGGGGTCGCCATCCGAAATGTTCAGGATAGGGCGGGCTCGAAATCGATGAAGCCTTTCTCAATGTTGGTCGAGACGAGGCGGACGCGCACACGGTCGCCGACATCCATTCCATGTTCGCCGCGCACGACGCGCCCTTCAGCCGGCGGCGCGATCAAACGCACGAAGGTGCCCTTCGCCGACACGCCGGTGACGATGGCATCGAACGATTCGCCAATGCGCTCTTTGAGCAGTGCCGCGGCGATGACTTTTCGCATCACGCGCTCAACCTTTCGGGCGGCGCTCTGGCGCTCTGTGCAATGGTCTGCGAGGTCGGCCAGGCGCGCTTCGCTGTACGGCGCAGGCGCATTAGTCAAAGCCGCTTTCAGCAAGCGTTGTGTAATCAAATCCACAAAGCGACGGTTCGGCGCAGTCGAGTGCGTGTAATCGTTGGCGGCCAGCCCGAAGTGGCCGGCGCTCTGCTCATCGGGTCGCACGACGGCGTACTCGCCCGCGCCCAACAGTTTCACGATACTGAGCGACAGGTCGGGAAAATGCTCGGCATCGGCAGCCTTTTGCCGCGCCAGAAAATCGGCGAGCGCACGTACATCAGGCTCCGCAGGCAAGTCATCGCCGAGCCCGCGAGCAATCTCGACGATGCGCGGCCAGCGTTCAGGCGTTTTCACGACACGCTGAATCGCCGGCAAGCCACTGGCGTGCAGGTAGGCCGCCATCGCCTGGTTCGCCGTCACCATGAAATTTTCGATCATCGTCCGCGCGCGGTTTTTTGGCCGCACCGTCAAGCCAACAACCGCATCGTTATGCGTGACGGGGCTCGCTTCAATCGTCTCAAAGTCGAGCGCGCCATGCTGTCGGCGCAGCTCTGCCAGTCGCCCGGCCAGTTGATCCTGCAAACGGAGTTGATCCTCAAGGCCGGCGACCGCCGCGACTTTTTTCGGCGCTGGCCCGCCGCCTTCGAGCCACGCGCCTATCGTCTCATAATCGAGTTGCGCCTGATTTCTGACGCTGGCGCGATAGACCTTGCTTGACCGCAGGCTGCCATCTCCGTTCACTTCAAGCTCGATGATGATGGCCAGCCGCTCAACATTGCCGAGCAGCGAGGTCAGATCGGTGGAGAGTTGTTCCGGCAGCATCGGAAACGTCTCGATGCCCGTGTAAACCGAAGTAGTGTTCTGCGCCGCGAAACGGTCGATGGCCGAGTCTTGCAGCGCAAACGCATCGACGTCGGCAATGCCGATCAACAGGCGCGCGCCGCCGTCTGCGAGCGATTCGGCGAATTCAATCTGATCGAGGTCGCGCGATTCGACATTGTCAATCGATGACCAGAGCAGCGCGGTCAGATCGGCAGGCGTTAGAGCGCCATCGCCGGTGGCGTTCGCTGGCTCGACCGCTTCGGCCTCGTTGATTGCCGCCGCTGGCATGTCCGGCGCGAATCCGGCATCCATCATGGCACGGCGGGCCAGTGAGCGAAGATTGCGGCCAGAGGCTGATTCTTTCACCATAACCTGGTTCCAGAATAGCACAGGGATTTGCCCGGCTCACAACCGGCTTAAAGTAAATCACATGAATTAGAGCGATTTTCAAATGCGTTTGCCATGTAGCGCAAGCGGTTAGCTTGCGCGAGTCGCTACGCAAGCTAACCGCTTGTGCTACATCCGATTGAAAACCGCTCTAGAGGTCGGGCTTGCTCACCGCGCGCAACTCTGTGTAGTATGAGCCAGCCGGTTGCCCCAACTGCAACAGGCCATCGGAGATTGGCATCTTGTCGGCGCATGAGGGTCGATTCTGGCAAGCTCGAATCGCTCATGCCCGACCAATAACGAGTCCTTCATTTATTCTTTGTGTAATGGGCAGCACACTTCTGCCAGTCGCTAATTTCCTCGTCAGAGGATAGATCATCTGCACGGTTGATCGTCAGAGTTGACGGCGGGGTTCAAGATGGCGGACAGCGGCGTCCGCCTAACCAAGAATCAGTTTCTCAGCCCCATAAAAGGAGGAGTCTAAGATGCGAGTGATCGCCAATAAAGGAAAGTTCAGAGCTAAAGTCATCGCCGGAACCCATACAGTGCTGGTCGCGCTCGATTGCGACGAATCAAGCCGCCAGGGATTGATGGGCTTTGCCTTCAAGCGCGAAGTCGTTGGCAAGGGCGGGGCGAAGTGGCTGCGCTCACAAAAGGTGTTCAAGTCAATCGTCCCCAATCCGAAAGAAGCGCTAGACCCTAAAGACCCGACCAAGCAACAGCGCTTCAGCACATGGGAGCATCCGGTTCAGAGCTTCTTGTGGGGCGACTACACGGCGATGCCGGACACGAACTACAAATTCACCATCGTGCCGATGTATGGCACGCCGGTGGCGCGCAAGCGTATCAAAGAGTTCGATCTCGACAAATGGTTTCTCAAGGAGGAACACTTTCGACGTTCGAATGAAGGCTTCGTGTTTTTCATCCACACCAAGTTTCTGCTCATCGATCCGTTGTCGGATGATCCGCTAGTGTGCTCGGGATCGGCAAATTTTTCATCGAACTCGCTCTTGCAGAACGACGAGAACATGCTGCTGGTGCGCGGCGACACGCGCGTTGCCGACATCTACCTTACTGAGTTCGACCGCATCTTCCGTCACTTCTATTTTCGCGATGTCGCCAACGAGATCGCTGCACGAGGTAAAAACGCCGAGGGCGCTTTCCTCAGCGAAACGAGCGCGTGGACTGACAGCTACTTCAAGCCCGGTGCGTTCAAGACGCTACGGCGCGGCATGTTCTTCGCCGATTCATCGAAGAGCTGGGTCGCGAATGCCGAAAAACCGAAAGAAAAGCCTAAGCCTGCGAAAGCCAGCGGCGCGAAGAAAGCCGGCAAATCGGCCAGCAAGCCAACTGCGGCAAAGTGAACCGGCAAGCGGGCCGATATAGATTGGACGAAGAAGAGGAAAGTCTGACTGCTGAATCGAATTGCACAGAATAGAGGTTAGCCACCGCAGGCATCGCGGCCACAGAGAGAAATAAAAAGGGCTGCGGAAATCGCCAGGGGTTATGCCATTCTCTGTGCTTCTATGGCAATTCCCCGCGAAAGGAGAACTATGAAAACTGCGAGAAAAAATCAGCAATCGCTGAAAATGTTTCTGCTTCTGGCGCAGAAGCGGCTCAGTTTATTGGCCGTCTTGCTGCTCTTGTTGAATGTTCCGAGCGGCTTCGGGCAAGACAACTGGGAACTCTACCGCAATGCCATCAAGGATGCTGCCGTCTATAACCGCAACAAGGTGCTGCCGCTGCGCCTCTTGCAGCCCGAAGCCGGAAGAGTGCAGGTCGTCACCTTCACGTCTTACGCCTATAAGGTCGGGCCATATCATGTGCCTGCGGGACGATTCATCTGGGTGACGCCGGATGGCGAGGTGCAAGGCATTTGCAGGCAGTTCAATCTGCAAGGCGCGCAACTGACGCTCAGGCTCGCCCAACTGATCGGCCTGCCGCCCAACACACAAAACACGAGCATGGTCGTCTTCTCGGTTCCTGTAGATCGTATTTTCAGGCCGACACCCGATCCGAATCCAATGACCATCTATCCTTGCGCGGCCAGTGAGATGAGCCAGTGCGGCAATCAACTCCCGGCTAATGTTCCTGCCGAGTTTAAAACATTTTTCATCAACCAGGCGCTGTCAGCCTATAGGATTGGCCAGACCGAACAGGAGAACGGTTATCCCTGGACACATCTCGGCTATACCTATAACTGGACGCCTTATGCTGCCAGTAAGTACGGCGCTTCAGAATATGTCATTACGCCGGATACCGAGGTGATGGTGATCAGCCGAACCCCTTCGGACCAATACTGCGCCCCGCTTCAGGTGGCTCCGGCGCAGAAGCAAAAGTAAGCTTCGGCACAAGCGGCCCAACATATGGAGTGTGGCGGCCTGTCGCCACACTCCATATGTTGTCGCGCCCTTCGTCTGCCTGCTACGAATTCCCTGCTATTCAGCCGCGCCGCCATCGTGTAAGATGGACGGGCATTAAGCATTTTTTTCAGAAGAAGAATAAAAAATAAAGTAGATCCGGCGAAAGGGTCAGCCTCGATCCGCTCCGCGTGACTGGTTGTACAGGCGCTTCGCACAAATAGGGAGGCGCGCAGATCGGGGCTCTGATTGGTTATGCAAGTACAACAAGCTTCCCCAAAACACTCAGGGCGAGTGTGTGCCTGGAGCCACGCCGCTCGACTTGAAATCTGCCAGGCCCATTGCGAGAGCTTCTTTCGTCGCCGACCGCGCTGGCGTTTCATCTGCGCGGCGTTGATCTTTGTATGGCTCCTTACCGTCGCCTTCACGTTGCCAGATCATTGCATCATTGCCGCGAGCGGCTCAAGCATCAGCCTGACGGCGTCCGGCGTGGCTTACTCACAGGACTTCATCACGCTGGCCAGCCGCGGCACGTCGAGCACGTTACCAAACGGCTGGGCTCTCAGTGAGTCCGGCATGAACGCCAACACCAACTACACCGCAGGCACAGGCTCAAACAACGCCGGCGACACCTATAGCTTTGGCGCGTCTGCCAACAGTGAGCGCGCCTTTGGCGGCTTGCAAAGCAGCAACCTCGCGCCAACCATCGGCGCGTGCTTCACCAACAACACGGGCGGCACGATCACCTCGCTGACGATTGCCTACACGGGCGAGCAGTGGCGGCTGGGCGCAAGCGGGCGCGGCGCGGATCGCCTGGATTTTCAACTGAGCACGACGGCGACCAGCCTGACGACGGGAACATGGATTGACTACGACAGTCTTGATTTTTCAAGCCCCATCGCCAGCGGCACGGTCGGCGCGCTCAACGGCAATGCGGCTGCCAATCGTGCGCCCCTGAGCTTTCTGATCGCCGGCCTGAATATCGTCAACGGCCAGACCTTCTTCATTCGCTGGCTCGATGTCAACGTGACGAACGCCGACGATGGCCTGGCGATTGATGACTTCTCGCTGACGCCAAATGGCGGCGGCTCTGGCGGCGCTCCCTCGGGCGTCGGCGCGGCCAATCCTGCGACGGTCAATCCGGGCGGCACGACGCTGTTGACCGTACAAGTAATGCCGGCTACAAATCCGCCGAGCAGCGGCCTCGCCGTCATCACTGACCTGACTGCTATCGGCGGCGCTGCCAATCAAGTCTTCTATGACGATGCCACGCACGGCGACCTCACGGCGGGCGATAACCTCTTTTCGTTTCAGGCAACCGTTCCCGCAGCGACCTCGACAGGCAACAAAAGCTTGCCCGTGACGATCACCGATGCGCAGTCGCGCACGGGGACGACGGCGATCCTGCTAAGCGTGCAATCGGCGTCAAATTGCGCCCGTTGCGGCGTCGAGCGCTGGTCTGTGAAGACCGGCACAGACCCCGATGCCGCGATGATTGATGCATTGCATCCGACGCCGACGATGATTGCCATCATGCGAAGCTGGCCGAGCCAGGCCAGCCCGCCCGCCAACAGCCGCATTGCGCCTTACGAAACAACTGCGTGGACGGTCGAAGCGACGCTGACGCTCTACAAGAAAGAAGACGATTCGGATTATCACCTGGTCTTGCAAGACGCGGCGGGCAACACACTGGTTTCAGAGATTCCCTGTGGCGGCTGCGTCGGCAACGGCAGCCCCTTTGTCGCAAAGATCAACAGCGCGCGGGCGGCGTTCGATGCGCGGCTGACGGCGACGACCAGTTTTCAGACGGCGAACCTTCCTGTGCGCGTGACCGGCATCGGCATGTTCGATTTTCCGCACGGCCAGACCGGAGCCGCGCCGAATCAAATTGAATTGCATCCGATCATCGATATCGTCTTCAACCCGAATTGTGTCTATGGCGCATCGAGCGGCAATCCGTTTTTCAGCGAAACCGGCGGCGAAGCGATGTTAAACGTGACCGCCAGCGGCGCCTGCCCCTGGACAGCAAACAGCAACGCCAACTGGATCAACATCACCTCGGCAGGTAACGGCCTCGGCAATGGCGTGGTCTCTTATGCGGTGCGCGATAACTCGACAGGCAGCGCACGGCAGGGAACGATGACGATTGCCGGCCAAAGCGTCACCGTGACGCAGGCGGGCGGGCTGGGCGTTGATTGCCAGTATACGATTGCGCCGCTCAGCCAATCGCTGGGCAGCGACGGCGGCAGCGGCAGCGTGCTCGTTGCGGCAGCCGAGCAATGCGCATGGCAGGCCGCAGCCAGTGTGCCCTGGATTACAATCACTTCGAACCCGAACGGCATCGGCAATGGCTCGGTGACGTTTTCGGTTGCCGCCAATCCGGGCACCCTCACGCGTAAGGGAACGATAGCCATTGCCGGCCAGTCCTTCGCCATCAAGCAGAAAGGCAATTAAAAATAAGCCGCTGGCAGGATATCGTCGGATTGGTGCGCGGGGCTCGAATGAAACGGTAGGCAATGAGCCGGCAGGTGCGCTCTCACCTGCTCGTTGATTATGAAGCGCGCCGGTTACATGCCGGCAGCCAGACTGGGCAGATCAGTGATCTCCCACGCCGTATCGTCGCGCAGGACGCGCGAGACCAGGGCCGTGTGGACGCCGTGGCCTGTACGTTCGGCTTCGACGCGACCGAGGATGGGCATGCCGAACAAGGCGAGATCGCCCATGATGTCGAGTATCTTATGGCGCACGAACTCGTCGGCAAAGCGCAAGCCTTCGCGGTTGAGGATGCCGCCTTCGGGCGTCAGAACAATGGCGTTCTCAAGCGAGCCGCCACGAATCAGGCCGGAATTGCGCAGCGCGTCAATCTCGTCGAGAAAGCCGAAGGTGCGCGCCGAAGCGATGTGGCGCGCGAACTGGCCGTCGACGATGGCGACTTCGCGGCGCTGCGTGCCGATCATCGGATGCGGAAATTCAATCAGGCATGAAATGGCAAACGAGTTGGCCGGCGCGAGGCTCATGCGCCGGTTGCCTTCGGCAACTTCAACGCGCTTGAGCAGACGCAGGAACTGGCGCGGCGCTTCAAGCCGCACCGTGCCCGCCGCTTCAATCAATTCGATGAACGGCTCGGCGCTGCCGTCGAGAATCGGCACTTCGAGCGAATCAATCTCGATGATGCAATTGTCTATGTGAGAGCCGGCGAGCGCCGCCAGCAAGTGCTCGACTGTGGCGATCATTACACCTTGCCGCATGAGGGTGGTGGCGTAACTGACGCGCGCGACGAACTGCGGCGCGGCGGGTATCTCGAAGTGGTTGAGATCAGTGCGGCGAAAAACGTAGCCGGTATAAGCCGGCGCGGGACGCAAGGTCAGGCGCGACGGCTCGCCTGTGTGCAGGCCATGCCCTTCGGTCGAGACCGCCCTTGCGAGCGTCGTTTGTCTTATCAAAAGTCTATCCTCTCTCGCTTATTGCGCTCCAAGTGCTCATCCATAGGCACGGGCCGTGCCAATCAGTGTGCCGGTTAAAAGCCGCTTTTTTCAAGCGAAATCGCGGATTGATTGCTCAATGCCAGCGCCGCGTGTCGCCTGCCTGCAACAAGCGGTGTGGCGTCGCGCGCACAATGAAAGGGCTATCCAAGCATTGAAAAGGCGAGCCGCCAACGGCCAATGTCGAGTTGACATGCAGGAATCCTGAGCGGCGGGCTGTGCGAATCCCATTTGCTGTTTTAGAATGAGCAGTCCGAATCTATCTCAATGTATCTCAACAATGGGAGCGCTGCATGAAAGTTAGAGCAAACATTCCTATCGGCGCGACGGCGGAACATATCATCGAAGTGACACACGAAATGACCGTCGCGCACTTCGTCGAGGCGATGCCGGCGGTTTACGGCACGCCGATCATGATCTTTCACATGGAACAAACCGCCGGCGCGGCGATCACGCCGCATCTGCCCGACGGCTGGGTATCGGTCGGTGTGGTCGTCAACGTCAAGCATCTGGCAGCCACGCCGGTCGGCGCGCGGGTCACGGTGCGCGCCGAAGTGATCGCCGTCGACGACCACACGGTGACCTTCAAAGTCGAAGCCCACGATGGCATCGATCAGATCGGCGAAGGCATGCACGTCCGCGCGCCGGTCGAGATGGCGCGCTTTATGAAGCGCGTCGAGGCGAAAGCCACAAACATTGAATATCCCGTATCGCAACCGCTTGGAATGCTTGTAGGGGCGACCGTCTCTGGTCGCCCCTGACTGGGAGTTGCTC